>NZ_JBFAJO010000089.1:0-29566 GCF_040655255.1 Kitasatospora sp. NPDC050463 | reverse complement strand
GGGTGGGGGGCGGCACCTGGGCGCTGTTTTTGGGGGTGGGGGGCTCCGGGCGGGGAACGCGCGGGGCCGCCCCCGCCTGTCCGGACAGGCGGGAGCGGCGCCCGCGGTTCACCGGTCGACCGGCCCCGCGACTAGCTGATCGTGAAGATCAGACAGGTCAGGATGAGGCAGGTGTACTGGCAGCCGCCGCCGTGGCCGGTCAGCTCGACGGACTCGGTCTCGGGCAGCTCCTACAGCGCCGCGAGGTCGGTCTCGAAGTCCACCATGTTCTCCATGATCGGGTCCTCCCCTGGTGTTCCGCCCGCCGCGATCTGCGGTACGGGCGCGGGTGTTCGACCTGCGACGGCCTCCATCCACCGTCGCAGGCACCGCCCCGGGCCGTCGTGGCCCGGGAGTCTGCAAGCCGGGAGTCCGTGGCCCGGGAGTCTGCGGGCCGGGCCGTCAGCCCGGTCGGCCGGTGCGCAGGAAGCCGGCCAGCAGCTCGTGCAGCACCGCGGCGCCGTCCTCGGCCAGCACCTCGTGCCCGGCGCCGGCGGCCTCCACGTACCGGAAGTCGGCGCCCTCGGTGCGGCCGATCCGCAGCAACTCGTGGCGCAGCGCACGGGACTGGCTCACCGGGACGGTCTCGTCCCGGTCCCCGTGCACCACCAGCAGGGGGGCGCGGAGCCGGTGGGCGAGCTGGAGCACGTCGCGCGGGCCGCGGGCGTCGGTGATCGGCTCGCCGCCGCCCAGCCGGGTGGTCAACGCCCGTACGGGGGAGGCCGCTTCGGCCAGCAGCCGGGCGCCGGACAGGAACGGTGCGACCACCGCGCAGCGCGCGACCTGCTCGGCGGGCGCGTGCGCGGCCGCCAGCAGCGCGAGGAACGCGCCGTAGCTGACACCGAACAGGGCCGGCGCCTCCAGGCCGAGTGCGGCGCGCTGGCCCGCGATGCCGTCCAGCAGGTACAGGACGTCGTCGAGGTCCGGACCGCCCCAGGCGCCGCGGATGGCCATCGCGTGCGCCACCCCGTAGCCGGTGGAGCCGCGCTGGTTCGGCGCGATCACGGCCAGGCCCTCGGCCGCCATCCGCTGCAGGGCGGGGTCGAACTCCAGCCGCCAGGCGTCGGCCGGTCCGCCGTGCAGGGCGAGGACCAGGTGCGGGCTGCTCAGCCAGGCGTCCCCGCCGTACACCACGGCCTCCAACGGACCGGCCGGTCCGGCGAGTTCGATGCTCTGCGCGGAGTGCCAGCGCCCGCCGTCCCCCGGCGGGGGGCTGCCGTCCAGCTGCCAGCCGGGGGGTGCGGTCCGGGAGGCCCGCAGCCCGCCGGGCTGCCACGGCAGGACGGTGTCCCGCCAGGGACCGGGCAGGCCGGTGCCGAGCGGCGCCAACTGCAGGGGCAGCGGCACCGGTCCGGGCGCCGTGGCGGTCGGGGCGTGCGCCAGCAGGGCGTCCACGTCCAGGGTGGCCAGGGCCGCCGGGTGCTCGGGTGAGGAGTACGGCAGGCGCAGCCCCGCGTCCGACCAGTGCCCGACCGCGCCGAGCCGACCGGGCGGCACCGGCAGCGGGTCCAGCCGTCCGGCGGCCGGCCGCCACAGCGCCAGCGCCGAGCCGGCGCCGTGATCGATCTGGACGACCACCCGCGCCCCGTCCGGGGTGGCGCGCAGTGCCACCGGCCGCAGGAACATGCCCGCCACGTGCAGGCACTCCGGGAACCGCAGCGGCTCGCCGCCGCCCAGCACCCCCCAGCCCAGCCGGTCGACGCCGGGGGCGTCGCTGCGCACCATCGCGAAGCGGCTCTCCGGATCGAACAGGACCAGCCGGTCGTTGCTGCGCTCGCCGATCTCCAGCAGGGGGGTGACCGCGCCGGTGCGCAGGTCCAGGACGACGCTGCGGACGACGCCCGCGTCGACCCGGTCGAGCGCCAGCAGGGCGCCGGTGCGGTCCAGCCAGACGCCGCCGCCGTGCAGGCCGGGGAGCTCGGCGACCTGTCGGGGCTCGCCGCCGTCGGCGTACACCAGCCAGGCGGTGGTGCCCGGCCGGGTGTCGGTGCCGAGCGCCAGCGCGACCGGGGTGCGGGCGCCGTCGGACGCCGCGGCCGGGAGTGGCAGCAGACGCAGCCCGGGCCGCCGCAGCGTGGCCAGCGGACGTTCCACGGTGGCCGGTTCACTCCCGGGCGCGGCGGCGGAGAGGGCCACCAGGTCGTGCCGCTCGCCGTCGTGCCGGCAGACCAGCACCGAGCCGTCCGGCAGGGCGACCAGCTGGCAGCGCAGGCTCTCGGACCGGTTGCCGGGCAGGGCCAGTGCGGTCGGGGTGGCCGGGCCGGACGTCGGCAGCGCCCAACTCTCCGCGTACCAGCCGCCGTCGGTGGCGGAGGCGAGGCAGGCGGCATGGCTGCCGTCGGTGGCGAAGGTGAAGCTGAGGCGGCGCAGGGCCTGCGCCGCGGCGCGGACGGCCACGTTCACGGGGTACTCACCCCGCCGGTCCCGGGCGGCAGTTCGCCGGGCCGGGTGGGCGGCACCGGGTCCACCCAGAGCCGGGGGCCGCCGTGGCGCAGTCGCAGCAGGAAGGCCAGCGCACCCGCCGTCCCCGTCCCGTACGCGGCCGCGCAGCCGGTGCCGGTCTCGTCGGGCAGGACCAGCAGCCCGTCGCGCAGGGCCGACCTGGCGGCGATCAGCTGGGCCAACTCCTGTGCTCCGGTCAGGAATTCCGGTTCTCCGGTGGCGCCGGCCAGATCCAGCAGGTACTCGCCGTTGCCGGCCAGTCCGTGGCAGGCGCCGACGCCGCAGTGCCAGCGTCCGGCCAGGACCGCCCGGCCGGCGGCGAGCGCGAGCTCGCGCGCGGTGTCGTCGCCGGTGACCTGCCAGAGCCGGAGCAGGAAGGTTCCCGCGCCGGACGACCCGCTGCACCAGTGCGCCAGCCGGACCTGCTCCGGGTCGCCCGCGCCCTGCGGCCACCAGGCCGTCGGGCGGGCGTCGGCGTCGGCGCCGCTCCCGGTCGCGATCCCCTCGCCGTACCAGCCGTCGTTCGGTCCGTCGAACGGCCCGCTGTGCTGCCCGAGATAGCGCCCGCCGTGCTCCCGTCGGACGGTGGCGGCGAGGGTGCGTCCGGCCTCGGCCGCGCCGTCGAGCAGTGCCCGGTCGCCGGTGGCCTCGGCGGCGGCCAGCAGGAAGGCGCCGACGCCCGCGACCCCGTGGGCGAACCCGAGGTGGGTGATCCCGGCGAGCGCCGAGTCGAACTCCTTCGGTACCGGCCAGACCAGGCCTTCCGGCGTGGGCCGGGCGGCGGCCAGCAGGCCGTGCCCGCAGCGGGCGGCCCGGTCCAGGAACTCCCCCCGGCCCTGCGCCGCGGTCGCCGGCTGCTCGGCGGCGAAGCGCAGGTGGAGGAAGCCCGCGCCGGCCGCGCCGTGGCAGACGTCCGGGTTGGGCCACTCGACTGCTATCCGGCGGGCGAGGGCGGCGGCGCGCCCGGCGAGCGCGCGGTCCCCCAGCGCCTCGGCGGCGTCCAGCAGCGCCCAGGCGGCGCCCGAGCGGCCGAAGTGAAGCCCCGGCAGTACGACCGGTTCGGCGGCGCACCGGCGCTCGATCCACTCGACGGCCGTCCGCGCCGTCCGCCGGGACTCCTCCCGGACTTCGTCGGGCAGCCCGTCCGTCAGGGCGGCCCGGGCGAGCAGGGCGAGGACGCCGGCGGCGCCGTGCTGCACGTTGCACGGGTCGGACCGCTGTCCGGCCGGTACGGCGGGCCAGAGCCGGTCCCGCCGCAGCGGCGTGGCGGTCAGCGCGAGGTGGTTCAGCCCGTCGTGCAGGACCCGGTCGACGAGGGCGGTGGGCCCGGCCGGGACGGCCTCGGCGCCTTCGCCGGCCCGTGCCGGGCCCGGGGCCGCCGCGTCGGCCGTGCCGCCCGCGCTCGCAGTGCCGCCCGCGCCCGGGTCGTCCGGCGCGCCCGCCAGGGCGTACCGCGCCCGGGACAGGCTCCAGCGCCGCTCCGGCTCCTCGGCCTGCAGCCCGAGCACCAGCGGCGCGAGCCGCCGCGCGGTGTCGCCCGAGCGGGCGGCGAGGGCCAGCCAGCGGCCCAGGCGGTCGGCGACCGGCCGGGCCTGCGGCAGGTCCTCGGGCAGCAGTGGATCGTGGCCGGTCGCCAGCAGGAAGAACAGCCCGCCGAGCGCGTACAGGTCGACCGCCGGCTCGGCCACGCAGGTGCCCTCCGGCAGCACGCGGGCGCCGACCAGGTCGTCCCGGCCGAGCGCGTCCCTCCTCGGTCCGGGGCAGGCCGACCCGTCCCTCCCGTTCCTTCCCGACCGGCTCGCGCCGGAGCCGGTCGGGAAGGAACGGCCCGCGCCGCCCGCGACCAGCGCGAGGCGCCCCGGCCCCTGCTCGGGAGCCCGGTAGCCGGGGGTCCCGGCCGAGCCGGCCGACCGCCCGGCCTCGGCGGCCAGCTCCAGGTCGACCAGCCGCAGCGACCCGTCGGGCCGCACCAGCACGTTGCCGGGGGAGAGGTCGCGCAGGACCAGCCCCAGCCCGTGCACCCGCTCGACCAGGTCGAGCAGGGCGTGCACCAGCGGTCCGGCGTCGGCCCAGTCCACGTCGGGGCTGCCGTCGCGGTGCAGCCGGGCCGCCACCCAGCTGCCGAGCGGCTGTCCGGCGATTCGTTCCTGCACCAGGAACAGCGAGTCGTCCTGCTCGATCAGCTCGACCGGTCGCGGGGCCAGGTCCTGTCCTTCCAGCCGCGCGAGCAGCGCGGCCTCCTGCCGCAGCGCCGCCCGGGCGTCGGTGCCGGACCGGTCCACCTCGATGTGCGCACGGGCCTGCTTGACCACCACCTCGGCGCCGCCCTCGGTGTCCCGCCCGAGGAAGACACCGCCCTTGGCGCTGCGCCGGATCGCCCCGGTGACGGCGTACCGCCCGGCCAGCAGCACCCCGCCGGAGCCGCGCCTGGGGGCCGCGGGCCGGGCCGCCCCGGGCCCGCACCCCTGCGCCGCCTCTCCGCGCTCCTGCGCAGCCTCCCCGTGGACCGCACGCACCCGCGCCTGGGGCCCGGCCCCGTCGGCGAGCGGGTCGCGTGCCCACGGCGGGCAGCGGTACGAGGCCCCGCGCACATCCTCGACCCGCTCGCCGTCCGGGCCGCGCAGCATCGACCGGTAGCCGCCGTCGTTGCCCAGCTCGGCGCGGGCCGCGAAGGCGCCGTAGCGGTAGTGCACCCGGCTGCCGGGCCGGTAGGGGCGGTCGGAGAGCACCACCGGCCCGGGCAGACCGTCCGTCGCCCGGTGCAGCGCGGCGGCCAGCCGCCGGAACTGCTCCTCGCCCTCCGGATAGACGGTGATGAACTTGCCCGCCGAACCACGGTCGCTGTTGCGCGAGTTGATCTCGTGCAGCTGCTCCGGCCCGGCGGCGAACTTGAAGGTGCACGGGTCGTCGGCCAGTACTTCGGTGACGGCGGCCAGGACGGCGCCGCCGACCGCCGACGCCGCGCTCACATGGATCTTCCAGCCCTCGGCGGCCAGTTCCGCCGCGGCCGGCCCGGCCGTGCACCAGAAGCCCTCGGCGGTGACCTTCCAGTCGCCCCCGTCTCCCCGGCTTCCGGCGCCGGCCAGCGCCGCCCGCGCCACCTCCGGCCACCCGCCGGCCGCACCCGGCCGGTGGCCCGCCGATCCGTTCCCCCCGGCCGTACGCAGCGATGTGCCCGCTCCCATCCGCATTCACATCCCTTCGTCTCGGCCGGCGTCCGCCGGGGCCCACTGCTCCGGCACCCCGTGGCGCACGCCGACGGCCTGATCGGTTTCTCGGAAGTACGGGAGCGCGACCTCGGCCGCGTCCGCCGACGGCCCGTCCTGCCTGGGCCCGCCTGCCGGCGGAGCGCCTTCCCGGCCCCGACCGAGGCAACTCCCGTTCGCAGGAGTGAAGTTACTTTCGGTTTCCGGGCGGGCTCAACGCGTGGCGGGTCACTTCACTCGTAAGGGTGATCTGGGCGCGGTTTCGAATATGTGCGAGCGGCCCGCTGTGAGCGGCGCCCCCGCGCATCCGGGGGTCCACGGCGCCCGCACGGCCCGCGTCCCGGCCCGCGACCGCCCCGGCGTGCGCCCCGAAGGCCCCGGAGGAGCCCCCGGCGTGCGCCCCGGTGGCCGCTCGAACGCCCGGAACCGCAGGTTGACGCCCGGCCGCGCACCCCCGGGCCCGGCCCGGGCGGCCCGGGCGCCCCCGCGCGCACGGTAGTCTCGACAGGTGCCGAAACTGTCCGACGTCATCACCGCGCTCGAAGAGGTCTACCCGCCGCAGTGGGCGGAGTCCTGGGACGCCGTCGGCCTGGTCTGTGGAGACCCTCAGGCCGAGGTCCGCCGCGTGCTCTTCGCCGTCGACCCCGTGCAGGCGGTCGTCGACGAGGCCGTCGAGTGGGGCGCCGACCTGGTGGTCACCCACCACCCCCTCTATCTGCGCGGCACCACCAGCGTCGCGGCCACCACGTCCAAGGGCCGGGTCGTGCACACGCTGATCCGCGGCGGCATCGCCCTGCACGTGGCGCACACCAACGCCGACCACGCCGACCCGGGTGTCTCGGACGCGCTGGCCGAGGCCGTCGGCCTGCGCGTCACCGGCCCGCTGGTGCCGGACCCGACGGACCCGCTGGGCCGGCGCGGCAGCGGGCGGATCGGTTTGCTGGAGCCCCCGCTGACCCTCGCCGCGTTCGCCGCCCGGGTCGCCGAGGGCCTGCCGGCCACCGCCGCCGGTGTCCGGGTCTCCGGTGACCCGGCCCGGCCGATCAGCCGGGTCGCGGTGTGCGGCGGCTCCGGTGACAGCTTCCTCGCCGAGGCGCGGGCGGCCGGTGTCGACGCGTACGTCACCGCCGACCTGCGCCACCACCCGGCGTCCGAGGCCGCCGAAGCGTCGCCGCTCGCGCTGGTCGACGCCGCGCACTGGGCCACCGAGTGGCCCTGGCTCACCCTGGCCGAGCGGGCGCTGCACGGCGCCGCCGAGCAGCGGGGCTGGGCCGTGGAGACCAAGGTCTCCCACCGGGTCACCGATCCGTGGACCGCGCACGCCCCCATGTCCTTCACCGCCTGACCCGATTCACAGGAGCCCTCCGCTTGAACGCCGCGCCCGCCGACCAGATCCGCCTGCTCGACCTCCAGGCCATCGACTCGAAGCTCGACCAGCTGGCCCACCGGCGTCGCAGCCTGCCCGAGCACGCCGAGATCGACAAGGCCACCGCCGACCACACCGCGCTCAAGGACCTCGTGGTGGCCGCCCAGGCCCAGCACGGCGACACCACCCGCGAGCTGACCAAGGCCGAGCAGGACGTCGAGCAGGTCCGTGCCCGGTCCGCCCGCAACCAGCAGCGGCTGGACTCCGGCGCGATCACCTCGCCGAAGGACCTGGAGAGCCTCCAGCACGAGATCGGCTCGCTGGCCAAGCGCCAGGGGGACCTGGAGGACGTCGTCCTGGAGATCATGGAGCGTCTGGAGTCCGCCCAGACCCGGGTCACCGAGCTGACCGCGCGCCTGGAGCACTCCACGGTCGTGCTGACGGAGGCCGAGGCCCGCCGGGACGCCGCCTTCGCCGAGATCGACGCCGAGGCCGAGAAGGTCAAGCGCGACCGCGAGGCCGTCGTCGCCGTCGTCCCGGCCGACCTGCTGAAGCTCTACACCCGGCTGCGCGAGCAGCAGGGCGGCGTCGGCGCGGCCCGTCTCTACCAGCGCCGCTGCGAGGGCTGCCGGGTCGAGTTCGCCGTCTCCGACCTGAACGCCATCAAGGCCGAGCCCAAGGACGCCGTCGTCCGCTGCGACAACTGCGGCCGCATCCTGGTGCGCACCGCCGATTCGGGCATCTGATCCCATGGCGGGGCGCAGGTTCGTCGTCGAGGCCGACGGCGGCTCCCGGGGCAACCCGGGGCCGGCCGGCTACGGCGCGGTGGTCCGGGACGGCGACACCGGCCTGATCATCGCCGAGGCTGCCGAGTTCATCGGCCACGCCACCAACAACGTGGCCGAGTACAAGGGCCTGATCGCCGGTCTGAAGGCGGCCCGGGAGATCGACCCGGACGCCTCGGTGGACGTCCGGATGGACTCCAAACTGGTGGTCGAGCAGATGTCCGGGCGCTGGAAGATCAAGCACCCCGACATGCAGCCGCTCGCCGCCGAGGCCCGGGCCGTACTGCCGCGCGGCCAGGTCAAGTACACCTGGATCCCACGCGAGCGGAACAAGGACGCCGACCGGCTCGCCAACGAGGCGATGGACGCGGGCCGGGCCGGCCGCCAGTGGGAGCCCAGGGCGCCGAAGCCCGACGCGCCCGCAGTCGTCGACGAGCCCCCGCTGGAGACCACCGCCCCCAAGGCCGGCTGGGCGGCCGCCGCCGACCTCGGGACGCCGACCACCTTCGTCCTGCTCCGCCACGGCGAGACCCACCTCACCCCGGAGAAGCGCTTCTCCGGCAGCGGCGGCAGCGATCCGGAGCTCTCCGAGAAGGGCCGCTGGCAGGCCGAGCGCGTCGCCGAGGCGCTCGCCGCGCGCGGCTCCGTCCAGGCCGTGGTCAGCTCCCCGATGCTGCGCACCCGGCAGACCGCCGAGACCGTCGCCACCCGCCTGGGCCTGGAGGTCCGCTACGAGGACGGGCTGCGCGAGGTGAACTTCGGCGCGTGGGAGGGGCTGACCTTCGCCGAGGTGCAGGAGCGCTACCCGGTCGACCTCGACGCCTGGCTCGGCTCCGCCAAGGCCAAGCCGACCGGCGGCGGCGAGAGCTTCACCACGCTCACCCACCGGATCGGTGTCGCGCGGGACAAGCTCCTGGCCCGCCACCACGGCCGGACCGTCCTGGTGGTGTCGCACGTCAGCCCGATCAAGACCCTGGTGCGGCTGGCGCTCGGCGCCCCGCCGGACTCGCTCTACCGGATGGAGCTGTCCGCCGCCTCGCTCTGCGCCGTCCAGTACTACGCGGACGGCAACGCCTCGGTGCGGCTGCTCAACGACACGGGCCACCTGCGCTGACGCCCGGACGGCGGGCCCGCCGTCCGGGCCCGCCGCCACCGCTCAGTGGATCTCGGTGACCACCACGTCCAGCTGCCACGGCTTGCGGGCGGTGCCCTCGGCCGCGACCTCCACCCGGTGCCCCAGCCCGAGCAGCGCGTCCAGCAGCTCGCCGGGCGTCTTCGGCTCGGCGCCCGCCACCAGCAGGTCGCGGACCAGCCGGCCCTTGGTGGCCTTGTTGAAGTGGCTCACCACGGACCGCTTGCCGTCGCGCTCCTGCAGCACCCGCACGGTGGCCGTCCGGTTCACCAGCTCGCCGGCCGGCTTCCACGCCGCCGCGTACGCGGAGCTGCGCAGGTCCAGCACCAGGCCGTCCGCCACCTCGGGCAGCACGGACGCCGTCGCGCTACGCCAGTACGGGCCGAGCGCCCCCAGGCCGGGCAGCTTCACCCCCATCGAGCAGCGGTAGGGCGGGATCCGGTCGCCGATCCGGACCGCACCCCAGAGGCCGGAGAAGACCAGCAGCGAACGCTCCGCCCGCCCGTACGCGGCCTCGTCCAGGGTGGCCAGCCCGAGGTTGTCGAAGAGCACGCCGGTGTACACCTCGCCGGCGGGCCGCGCGCCGGCCGTCGGCAGACCCGCGTTCCGGGCGACCTCGCCGCGCAGACCGGGGCTCAGGCCGAGCACCCCGGCGGCGTCCTCGTCACCCCGGCAGAGCCCGACCAGGGTGTCCAGCACCTGCGCGCGCGCCGCCGTCAGCCCGGGCAGCGACAGCGCGTCGAGCGCCACCGGTGCCCCGTCCCCGGACGCGGCCTTGCCCTCCGAGGGCGGCAACAGCACCAGCACAGCGGGACTCCTCAACAGTGGGTGGCGGGCGAACCCCGCCACCCTACGCAAACCGGCCCGACCGGGGGTAACCCGCTACAGGTCGCGCCCCGAAGCCGCCGCGACCACCGCCGCGCCGGCGCCGAGCGCCAGGCAGAGCGGCGAGTAGTACCGCGTGTTCAGCCGCTTGTACCGCTGCGTCCGCTCGCCCAGCTCGCCGAAGAGCAGCGGCCCGGCCGCCCCGCGCGCCAGCAGGACCCCCGCCACCGTCCGCAGGCCGGCCCGGCGCACCCGGCGCGGCCCGACTGCCGGCAGTACCCCGGCCTCCGCGCCCACCAGGTACGCCGCCGTCCCCAGCAGCCCCGCCACCGCGAGGCAGGCCGCCACCGGCGGCACGCCGTCGCCCCTGCCGACCACCGTGTCCGCGAACTCCTGCGGCGACCGCGCCGGCCACGGCGTCACCGCCCAGACCGCGTGCAGCGCTCCCGTCGCCGCCAGTACCCCGGCCACCGCCGTCCCGGTCGCCCGCACCGCCCCGGTCGCCTGCACTGCGCCGGTCACCTTCACTGCGCCCATCCGTCGAGCCCCCCTCCGAATCCGATCAACGGGACCACCCTACGAGTGCTTACGGAGAATCCGTTGGCGGTCGGCCGGCCCCGGCATACGGTGACACCGAAGGAGAGTGACGAGATGACCATGCGCCCCCTGGACCTGGTACCCGGCGACGACGACGCCGTGGAGGAGTCCCTGCCGGTCCGACTGCCCGCCGACCTGCCGCCGCAGACCCGGCAGGCACTGGAGTTCGCACTCCGGGCGGCCGCCCAGGCGGTGCTGGCCGGCCGGGTGCGGGTGACGGAGACGTCCGGCCCGGACCGCGCGGAGCTGGCCTTCGACGTGCGGCAGTCCGAGCTGCCCGAGGCCCTGGCCGAGAAGCCGGCGCCCAGCCGGGAGGACCGCCGGATCGCCCTGGTCGCCCGGATCCGGGCAGCCAACGCGGAGACGCTGGAGAGGCTCAAGGACCTGTGACCGGGCAGCGGCAGAGCCGCGACGTCGAGTACCTGGACCTGGCCGACGTCAGCTACCTCGCCGGCGGCCCGGAGAACATCCGCGACCTCGGCGCGCTGCTCTCGGCGCTCGGCCGCCCGCAGGCGAGCCTGTTCGGCACGGACGCCTACCCCGACCTCTGGAGCAAGGCGGCCGCGCTCGGCCAGAGCCTCGCCCGCAACCACCCGCTGATCGACCGGAACAAGCGCACCGCCTTCGAGGCGATGCTGCTCTTCCTCGACTACAACGCCGAGCCCTACACCGACCCGCACCCGGACGACGCCGTCGCCTTCATGCTCCGGCTGGCCACCGGCGGCTACGACGACGCGCTCGCCCTCGCCGCCAAGGACCTCAGGTCCCTGCTCGGCCGCTGAGCCGGCGGGCCCGGTCCCGAGGGCCCGAGTACCGAGGCGGTCACCGGCCCGGCCCGGTGACCCCGCCGGGCATCGGCGCGCCCGCCACCGACGTCCGCCCGGAATCACCCGATTCGCCCTACGCTGCCTGCATGCCACGCCGAAAACTGCGCGTCAAGGCCGCCGACTCGGCCCGGATCAATGCCGAACTGACCGAACTGCGCGCCCGCCTGGAGATCCGCACCGAGTGGCCGGAGGCCGTCCTCGCGGAGGCCGAGCAGGCCGCCGAGTCGCCGCGGCTGCCGGAGTACGACGCGACCGACCTTCCGCTCTTCACCGTCGACCCTCCCGGCTCCCGCGACCTCGACCAGGCCATGCACCTGGCCCACCGCCCCGGCGGCGGCTACCGGGTGCACTACGCGATCGCCGACGTCGCCGCCTTCGTCCGCCCCGGTGGGGAGATCGACGCCGAGGCCCGCCGCCGCGTCCAGACCCTCTACTTCCCCGACCACCGCGTCCCCCTGCACCCGGCCCGACTCTCCGAGGACGCCGCCAGCCTGCTGCCCGGCGAGACCCGTCCGGCGCTGCTCTGGCAGCTCGACCTGGACGCCGACGGCGGCGTCGTCCTCGCCGACCTGCGCCGCGCGCTGGTCCGCTCGCACCGCCGGCTCGACTACCCCGACGTCCAGCGGGCCGTGGACGCCGGCGGCGCCGACGAGCAGCTCGCCCTGCTCGCCGCCGTCGGCCGGCTCCGCGAGGAGCAGGAGCGGGCCCGCGGCGGGGTCAGCCTGCCCGTCCCCGAGCAGGAGATCGAGGAGACCCTGCACGGATACGTCCTCGGCTACCGCGCGCTCACCCCCGCCGAGGGCTGGAACGCCCAGATCTCCCTGCTCACCGGGATGGCCGCGGCCGAACTGATGCTGGACGCCGGCGTCGGCCTGCTGCGCACCCTGCCCGCCGCGCCCGCCGCCGCGTACGAGCGACTGCGCCGCACCGCCCGCGCGCTCGACGTCGACTGGCCCGACGGCCTGCCGTACCCGGACCTCATCCGCTCCCTCGACCCGGACGCCCCGCTGAACGCGGCGTTCCTCAACGAGTGCACCGGCCTGCTGCGCGGGGCCGGTTACCGGGCCTTCGACGAGACCCAGGGCCTGCCCGCCCCGGCCGACCCCGCGCACGCCGCGCTGGCCGCGCCGTACGCGCACTGCACCGCGCCGCTGCGCCGGCTCGGGGACCGCTTCGCCCAGGAGGTCTGTGCCGCCGTGGCCGCCGGCGAGTCGGTGCCGGACTGGGCCCGGGAGGCGCTGCCCGGTGTCCCAACCCTGATGGCGGCCGGGGACCGCCGCTCGGCCGAGGTCGAACGGGCCTGCGTCGACCTGGTGGAGGCGGAGCTGCTGGCCGGCCGGGAGGGCGAGGACTTCCCCGCCGTGGTCATCGACGTGGACGAGCAGCGGCCCGCACGGGGCACCGTGCAGCTGCGCGAACCCGCCGTCCGGGCCCGCTGCGACGCGGCGGGCGGTGTCGGCGGGGCGGGTGGTGCCGCCCTTCCGCTCGGCGGGCGGATCGTCGCCCGTCTGACACAGGCCGACGCCGTCACCGGCACGGTCCGCTTCACCGCCGTCTGACGCCGCCCCGCCACCTCGCCCGGGGCCCCGGATCGCGGGCCCGCCGCGGCCGTCCGGCCCATCCCGCCGGTCCGGCGCCACCCGGACGGTCCGCTGCACCGCCGCCCGGCGGCGCCCTGGTGGGAGGATCGACCCGTGGCCGAACCGACCTCCCCCCGCAAGCCGTCCGCCGACCCCGGCCGGCGCCGCAGGCTGCTGATCCTCGCGATCTGCTGCCTGAGCCTGTTCATCGTCGGGCTCGACAACACGGTGGTGAACATCGCCCTCCCGGCGATCCAGAAGGACTTCGACGCCCCGGCCTCCGGCCTGCAGTGGGTCATCGACGCCTACACCCTGGTGCTGGCCTCGCTGCTGATGCTGTTCGGCTCGGTGGCCGACCGCTTCGGCCGCCGCCGGGTCTTCCAGACCGGTCTGCTGCTCTTCGTGCTCGGCTCGCTGCTCTGCAGCCTGGCGCCCAGCCTGGAGTGGCTGGTGGTGTTCCGCGCGGTGCAGGCGGTCGGCGGCTCGATGCTGAACCCGGTGGCGATGTCGATCATCACCAACACCTTCACCGACCCGCGCGAGCGGGCCCGGGCGATCGGAGTCTGGGGTGGTGTGGTCGGTATCTCGATGGCGCTCGGCCCGCTGCTCGGCGGGTTCCTGGTGGACGGCGCCGGCTGGCCGGCGATCTTCCTGATCAACGTTCCGATCGGACTGGTCGCCTTCCTGCTGACCGCCCGTTACGTCCCCGAGTCGCGCTCGCCCAGACCCCGCCGGCTGGACCCGGTCGGCCAGCTGCTGATGGTGGTGCTGCTCGGCTGCGGCACCGCCGCGATCATCGAGGGCCCCGAGCACGGCTGGACGTCGCCGCTGATCCTCGGGCTCGGCGTGGCCGCGCTGGCCGCGCTGGTGGCCTTCCCGCTCTGGGAGCGCCGGGTCGCCGAGCCGCTGGTCGACCCGCGCTTCTTCCGCAGCGCGCCGTTCACCGGCGCCACCGTCACCGCCGTCTGCGCCTTCGCGGCGCTCGGCGGCTTTCTCTTCCTCAACACCCTCTACCTCCAGGACGTCCGGCACTACAGCCCGGTCGAGGCGGGCCTGTGGACGCTGCCGATGGCCGGGATGATGCTGGTCTGCGCGCCGCTCTCCGGCCGGATCGTCGGCGGCCGGGGGCCGCGCGGCCCGCTGGTCGCGGCCGGTCTCGGACTCGCCGCCAGCGGTGTGCTGCTCACCACGCTGACCGCCGACTCCCCGCCGGGCCTGCTGCTGGCCGCCTACGCGCTGTTCGGCTTCGGGTTCGGCATGGTCAACGCGCCGATCACCAACGCCGCCGTCTCGGGGATGCCGCGCGCCCAGGCGGGCGTGGCGGCGGCGGTCGCCTCGACCAGCCGGCAGGTCGGCCAGTCGCTCGGTGTGGCGGTGATCGGCACCGTGGTCACCTCGGCCGTGGTCGGCCCGGTCGCCACCGGCTTCGCCCCGGCCAGTCATGCCGGCTGGTGGATCGTGACCGGGCTGGGCGTCGCGATCCTGGTCCTCGGCCTGGTCACCACCACGGCCTGGGCCACCGGCACCGCCGCCCGGGTGGCCGCCCGCCTCGGCGGTGAGCCGCCCCTGGCCCGCCCCGGAGTACGGGAGGCCCCGCCCGAGCGGCTACCATGACCACTACGGCGGAAGAGTCGGCCGGGCGGTCGCGACGGGTCCTCAGGACCCGCCGAGGAACGTCCGGGCTCCACAGAGCAGGGTGGTGGGTAACGCCCACCCGGGGTGACCCGCGGGACAGTGCCACAGAAAACAGACCGCCCACCGCTTCGGCGATGGGTAAGGGTGAAACGGTGGTGTAAGAGACCACCAGCGACCGGGGTGACTCGGCCGGCTCGGTAAACCCCACCTGGAGCAAGGTCAAGATCGGTGCCCCCGGGCACCGTGCGCGGATGTTCGAGGGCTGCTCGCCCGAGTCCGCGGGTAGACCGCACGAGGCTGTCGGCAACGGCAGTCCTAGATGGATGACCGCCTCCCCGGGCCGCGCAAGCAGCCCAGGAGACAGAACCCGGCGTACAGGCCGACTCTTCCGTCGCCCAGCCGAGAGAGGCCTCCTGACCTGCACAAGCACAGGTCAGGAGGCCTTTTCTGTTCGGGGGCGTCGTAGCTGGCTGCTCACTCTTCGCGCCTGTTCGGGCCTGTTTCCGGGGGCCCTGTGGCGATCGTGTGGCGGTGAGGACCACCATTCAGCGGTCGGAGGAGGGCGCCTGGCTGTGGAACAGAACAGAGTGCTGCCCGGATCCGCATCCGGGCAGCGCAGCACGGCAGGGGAGGGCATTGCCCGACTGCACCTAGCTCGCTTGTTCGATTCGCTCGAAGATGTCCGTGTCGGTCTCCTGCTGCCACTTCGGCAGCTCGTCCCAATCCGCCACGTAGCCCGGCTTGGGATTCTCGATGTGCTTGTGGATCTGTGCGATCCAGCAGGTCGCGACAAAGCGACCCTTCTGCTCGCGTGTGAGCTTTGCGGTATTGCCGCCGCTCACCGCGATGAAGTCCCGGACCTGGCCGTACACCGCGGCGGCGCACTGGCGCTCCCAATCGGGGGTCTCCTCCCAGGGGGCGATGTAACCCGGCTTCGGCTCGCCCGGGTAGTGCTTCGTCACGCCCGCGATCCACGCCTCGCGGAAGATCCGGCCCTCGTCCGACATCCGTCGCTCCTTCGTCAGGCGGCGCTCGACAGCGCCGAAATCTGCTGGTGCAGTTCCGAGACTCGCCTATCGCCCATGAGCGGGACAAGACGAGCCTGGAGGCCCTCCAGCTTCTTGCCGATGTAGCCCGAGCCTGTCTGGTCGGCCAGCTTCATCGCGGCGCGGCTGTAGACGACCACCTGGTCGAGGTCGCTGCGTTCCGCGCCCAGCGTCGCCAACTCGGCCAGCACCGCCCCTCGGCGGCGCAGAGAGAGCGTCTGCCCGAGGGCAGACGCTAGCGCCGCCTCGGCCAGGTCCGGCCGACCGAGCTCCAGGTAGCAAGTCCCGCGCTCCTCGGCCAGCCGGGCGCCGTCGAACCGCAGCCAGCCGCCGTTGTGAATCTGCCCCGACAGGCTGTGAACCTGCTCGGCGTCGTCGAGGGCCCGCTTGCACTCGTCGAGGTCGCCCAGGCCCGCGTACGCCTCCGCCTGGACCGCGGCGACCCAGTACCGCGTGGAGAGCTGCCCATCGCCCCTCTGGGCCACCCGAGAGGCCGCAGCGAGTATCGGCGCCGCCATCGCGAAGCGTCGCTCGTACAGCTCGACGAAGGCGTGCCGCGTCAGTGCGCACGCCCACATGTCCGCGTTGCCGGCCTCGCGGCTCGCATTGGCGGCCAGTGTGTAGCAGTGCGCCGCGTCCACGTACCGGTTGGCGTCGAAGAAGATCTCACCGGCGAGCTGATACAAGTCCCCGACCTGCGAGCAGAGCTGCTTGCGGGAGGCGTCCGATTGGCTCTCTTCCAACTCCTTTGCCACGAGTCCGAGCTGATGGCGGACGACTGGGAGGGCGGCCTGCTTCGAGTCGGAGAGGCTGAACACCTTCCATAGATGTGCATTCAGTTCGGGGCCGGTCTCGACGAGGGAGCCGGCGGGGGCCCGGCGTGTCGAAGGTGTGTCGGGGTGCGGCATGGCGATCAGCGCGCCGGTCACGGCGAGCAGGCTCAAGACGTCGCGACGCTTCATGTCGTCAGTATCACCGGGGGACGCAAGGGGGCCATCGGCCGTCGCACGATTGAGTGCTGTCAGCTCAGGTGTGAGGAGATCCTCCAGCTCGTCGGGTGTGACCTGGAGAACCTTGGCAAGGTTCGGCCGCTGGTAAGGCCGAGGGTCAGCCTTGCAGGTCTCCCAACGCGCGTAGGTGGACGTCGCAATGCGGAGCCGCTCAGCGATCTTCTCTTGACTGTAGCCCAGAGCCGTACGCCGCTGCTCAAGGCGACTTCGCTTGGCTGTCATCACACCCCCGGATCCAGAAGACGTTTCCAGTGGTCAGTAGACCAACGCCTCGGAAACGCCTGGGTATCGCTGCAACTTCGCTCTGGGAGACGGTAACTGATTGTTGTTCACTGGGCACCTGCCGCTCCGGAGGAAAGGGAAGCCCGACGCTGGGCCCCGGGGCCTCCGCAACACGGCGGCAGGCCCAGGATTCCGCCGAGTCGGGCAGATCAAAGCCCTTGATTCGACGGTGCACGACCAGCGGTCCGGCCTGACTGGCACACCCACGGGCCGCGCCGGCGCTGGCATCCCGCTGGTGCCGGGCCTCTCCTGCCGCTCCAAGCGAGTGGGGGGAGAGGCCATTGCAACCAGGTGAAGGGAATAGCTTCGTGAACATCGCCGATGAGCGGATGCTGCTGGACGCTGCTGGCCGGATCTTTGGCGACGAGCCGGTGTACGAGGTCATGGACACCACCGACCGTTACTCGTACAAGAAGATCGCGGGCTCCAGCGACTCGGTTCAGACGTACGACACGACGGCTGTCTGACAGCCCATCACTCGGCCGCAGCACTCCCGGGTGCTGCGGCCGGGTCGCGTTCCGACCTTCCCGGCACATGAAGGGCAGCTGTCGATGTTCCGCCTCCGCATCACCCACGACGACATCGCTCCCGACCGCAACTGGGCCTGGGCGGCCCGCCTATGGAGGTGTGGGTCGTCCTGGATCGAGCCGTACAGACACGTGCTGACCGAGCAGGCCGCCCTGACCGACGGTATCCGCGTCGCCTTCATCTCCGCCGGGCGAAAGCCCGACACTGGCCCGACTCGGCCCGAGATCGCCATGGTCTCGCCCGGCACCTACGACAAGACCGTGCGCCATCTCCGCGAGGATCGAGACGATTGGACCACCATCGAGATCAGCCCAGGCCAGGCCGCCCGCATCAAGACCGGAACCGCGTGTACCGCACCGCAATACCTAGCGGCGGTCGATGGCGTGCTGCATGGCTCGTGGGACCTGATGGACCTCCGCGACCACCAGGATCCTGACCGACTCGACCACGTGGCCGTCACCAGGCATCTCGCCCTGCGCGCCCGATACTCGGCGGCCACGTTCTGGCCAGACATCCAGCTCCTCACCGAACGGGCCACAGCTCACTTCGGACCGGACGGGCCGCTCATCATCCAGTTCCCGGAGCCTGCGGCGCACAGCCGCGCCCGCTCACTCCAGAAGAACATGGACCCAATCCCGCTCTTCACGGACCTGCTGGACCTCGCCGTCGGCCGCTTGCCCTGGACGGGATCCAGGACGGCCGTGCAGCTTTCTGGAGGTATGGACTCCACCGTCGTCGCACTGGCAATGCGCACGGCCCCGCAGGGCACCGGAGTGACCGCAGGGACCGTCCTCCTGGACGGCGAGCGCGGTATCCAGCAGGCCGAACGGCGACGGCTGATCCTGGAGTACATCGCCTCCGGCTGGTCGAGTCTTACCGTTCAGTCCCTGGACCATCTGCCGTACGGGCGCACCTCCCGGTTCAGCCGGCCAACATGGGTCGCCCCGACCAGCGACATCTACACCGATGCCCTCGGCGCCCTCTCCAGCCGGTTCACCGACCTGGGCATCACGGCCCTGTTCACGGGCATCGGTGGGGACGAGCTGATGGCCACCACCGCGGCCGAAGACGAAGGCGGGTGGGGCGGATTCGAACCCGCCGACACCCCGCCGTGGATTGGCCCCGTCGCCCGCGATGCCCTCGGGGACATCGACAGCGCGATCACCCCGGCCGCCGTCGTCCCCGAGACCGCCCTCATGGCTAAGGCCGTCTGCGGCCCGGCGTTCATGCGACGCGGGATTTGGCCGGTCCACCCCCTCACCGACCCCGCATTGGTCCGGTTCTGCGAGTGGCTTCCCTTGGAGTGGCGACAGCGCAAGCACCTCCTCCGGGAGATCATCAGCCGCACCGGCATGCCGCCACAGGTCGCTCGGCCGCCGATCTCGGAGAACTTCCAGCAAATCATCACCTTGGCGATGCGCCGGCACGGCGTCCCCCGCATCCGTCGGATCCTGGTAGCGGGCTCACCGCTCATCGAAGCCGGCCTGCTGGACCCCGAGGGCCTGGCGGCTGTTGCCGCCCGCCTGGAAGCCCATTCCCCGGTCACGGGGGACCACGAGGTGGTGTTTGCGCTCCTGGCTGACTCCGCGGTCACCTGTCGCTGAGAAAGCGGAAAGCCCGCAGCAGACGCTCTGCGGCGGGCTTTCCGGCTTCTCGCTACAGCCTGCGCCCGGCCATCAGGTCGGCCAGTTCCGGCATGGGCCGAGCCTCCCGCTGGAGAAAGAACACCTTCGTCCTGCGGTGGTCCGCGACCCGCAGCAGCTCCCAGCCCTGTGCCTCCTGGTAGTAGCGGGAGAGCTGTTCCTGCCCCGTGCCGCGCCGGACCCAGGCGAGGCCCTGCTTGGCAGCCCGGTCCAGGGACCACCAGGCGATCAGCCGACCGAGCCGGTGAGGGTTTGGCGCGGTGAAGGTGGTTGCGAGAAAGAGGGACGGTTCGGCCCGCTCCTCGCCGGTGAACGCCCACTCAGGCAGGGCATCGTTGCCATAATGCGAGGTGCAGCCGACGACGCCCTCGGTTTCGTGCTCCAGCACCCAGACCGGGAAGGAGGGGTTCCCGGCTTGGGAGCCGTATTCTTCGGCCATGTCGGCGCACTGACCCAGTCCTCGAGCGGACAGCCACGCGGACCGAGTTCGAACCATCTCGGCGATCGGATCGGCGTCAGCGGCCGTTGCCTCACGCACCTGATACACCAGAGCTCTCCCTTCGGCACACCCAGTGCAGAGCCTATGGGCGCGGGTGTCATCGACACGCCGAAGCCGCACGAGGTTCCTTCCCGGGTCCGCCGGCAGGTGATCAAGGATCGTATGGCGGTGAGAACGGTCGAACCAGCCTTCCAGGGCCCCCGGTAGATCGGCCGAATGGTCGACATCCGACCGGGATCCCCGGTCCGCACCGTTTTGGCGACCACGCCCGCCGGCTTCGTCCGTGTTCTCCCGGAAGGCCTGTGCCGAGTCGCCTTGCTGACGGCGAAGTCCTCCCAGGCCACCGACGGAATCAGCAGGGAGCAACTGTGAGCACAGAACCAGAGGCTCAGCATCCAATGACTGCAGGGGACTTACACCAGATCGCTTACACGCCCGGTGGGACCGCGCGCATCCCAGGGTCGGCCTATGGCAGGACGGGCAGTTCCGCAAGGCCCCGCATGAGCCGTGTGTGCCGCCATTGCGGCTCGGCACCGGGCACAGCCAGGCGAAGCTCGGGGAATCGCGCGGCGACGCGCCGGAACGCGATCGCGGCCTCGGCACGGGCGAGGGGCGCCCCGAGGCACCGGTGGATTCCGTGTCCGAAGGCGAGATGCCCCTTGGTGTCCCGGTCGAGGTCGAGTCGGTCGGGGTCGGAGAAGCGCGCGGGGTCGCGGTTCGCAGCCCCGGGCGCGATCAGCACTGGTGAGCTTGGGGGGATCTCAACACCGCCGAGGCTGATGGCCTCGGTGGTGAACCGGAAGGTGGCCATGCTCACCGGGGACTCGAACCGGAGGAGCTCGTCCACGGCCGCGTCGACCAGATCAGGCTGGTCGCGCAGGCGGTGCAAGGAATCCGGTGTCCGCAGCAGGGCCAGGAGACCGTTGCCGATCAGGTTGGTGGTGGTCTCGTGGCCGGCTACGAGGAGGAGCACCGCGAGGGAGACGAGTTCGTCCTCGCTGAGCCGGTCCTCGCCGTCGCGGGCACGGATCAAGTCATTGAGCAGGCTGTCGTCGGGGGTGCGGCGCTTGGCCGTGATGAGGTCAGCCATGTAGTCGGCGACGGCGTGTGAGGCGGAGTCGATCCGTTCGGGCTGTCCGGCCGCGAAGAGTTCGTTGGACCATGTACGCACCGCCGCGCGGTCGGCGTCGGGAACCCCCAGCAGTTGGCAGATGACGGTGACGGGCAGCGGGACGGCGAGGCGCTCGATGGCGTCGGTCCGGACGCCGGGCACCCACGCGTCGAGCAACGCGTCCGTCACCCGGGCGATGTATGGGTGCAGGCGTGCGACGGCCCCCGGGGTGAACGCCTTCGTGACGAGGCTCCGCAGCCGGGTGTGCTGTGGTGGATCAGTGGCCAGCATGCTCTGCGACACGGCCGGGTGCAGGGTGCGCCCAGTGTCCTTGCCGGCGAAGAAGCGCGCCGTGTCCTTCGAGAGCCGCGGGTCGGTGAACGCTTCTCTGGCCTCGGCGTAGCCGGTCACGAGGTAGCTCGATCGGCCCCCGCCGGCAGGCACCCGCTGGACCGGCGAGGCGCTTCGAAGTGCCGCCAGGGTGGGGTACGGATCCTGGAAGAAGGCCGGGTCCTGAAGTGGATTGCTCATGCTCATCTCTCTGCCGTCTCGGGCGTCAACGCCTCGTGGGAGGCCGCGTGGACACCATTGCTTGCGGCGTACGCCCGTGCTGCCGAGCGTAGCCAGAGGGTCTCGGCCCGGAGATCTCCCGCGCGGCCGGCGGTGCCGGGGCCCTTGGCGCCGGTTCGGTCTCGGGGCCGGCGTCCGCGCGCACCGCTTGAACAGCGGTCGCCCGAACGGCTGCCTCGATCACGGCGTCCCCGCCGCTGGTACCGGCGTGGCGATCTGGCCTCGCCGGATGGCATCGCCACAGGTCATAGCCCATATGGCGAAAGTTTCCGGTGTACAGGCCGACTCTTTCGCCCCGTCTGCTCCCGCCCGGCATCGTCCCGGGCCGGTCCGAGCGGGTTCGTGCCGCGTGCGCCCCCTTGTCGCCGCTGGCACCCCCACCTGCCCTGCTCGGAGGGTGGCCCGGCACCCGGTGGGGGGTGGTGGGGGCGTGTCGGTGGTCCGGGGTTCGCGCCCGGCGGCGCCCCGGATGGTGCCCGAGCGACCCTTGACAGCTGCGGTGAGGGGGCCTGCCCACCTCCCCAGGGAGCCGTCCAGCCGTCAGTCTTGACGTGGCGGCAAGCGGAGGCCGCCGGTCAGCGAAGGGGGCAAAGTCGTGATCGTGCCATTCGGCGAGAGTGGGGCCGGGCCGGAGTTCTACCTGCCCCAGCGGCGCCACACGGCGGGTGGGCCGGGAGATCCGTGGGAGGCGGCGACCGGCGAGCTGGCCGGTGCGCTCTTCGCCTCGCTCGCGCGGCGTGACCAGCGGCAGAAGGGCGAGCAGTACCTGCGGGGGCTCCTGCAGGCGAGAGGGCGCAAGTCCATCCGCAACATCGCCGCCCATGTCGGCGGCCCCGCCGCCGAGCAGAGCCTGCACCACTTCATCAGCAGCTCCACCTGGGACTGGATGCCGATGCGGGAGGCGTTGGCCCGTCACCTCTCGCGGGCGGCGGCCCCGCAGGCCTGGGTGGTCGGCCCGATGCCGATCCCCAAGGCCGGCGACCAGTCGGTGGGGGTGGAGCAGGGGTACGACCAGTGTCTGGGTCAGAGCTTCCACGGACAGCAGGCCTTCGGGGTCTTCTACGCCTCCGAGCTGCTGACCGTCCCCGTGCACTGGCGGCTGTTCCTGCCCGGGTCCTGGCTGCGGGACGACCTCCGGCGGCGTCGGGCCGAGATCCCGGAGGGGATCGCCGAGGAGACGCTGCTGGAGTGCGCGCTCGCCGCCTTCGCCGAGTCGGTGGGCAGCTGGCGGGTGCCGGCGCGGCCGGTGGTGCTGAACACCTACGTCGACCGGGTCGCGGCCACCGTCGACCGGTTCACGGCGGCCGGCCTGCCGGTGGTGGCCCGCGTCAGCGGCACGTCCCTGCTGGAGGTCCGCGATCCGGCCCTGCCCGGGTACGGCGGCGGGCCGCTCGCCGCGCAGCGCATCCTGGCCTCGGTCAAGGGTCTGCGCCGCCGCAGCACCTGGGGCGGTCCGACCGGGTCGGGCGGGTCACTCACCGTCGCCGTGCGGGTCGGCCCGACGGACGGCTCCGGCCGGGCCCGCCGCGCCGGCGCCGGTGACGGCGACCGGGACCTGTTGCTGCTCGGCGAGTGGACGGACCCGGACAGTTCGCCGGTGGCGCTGTGGGTCACCAATCTGGCGTCGGCCCCCGCGGGTGCGCTGCTGCGGCTGACCAAACTGGCCGGTCGGGCCTGCCGGGACCTCACCGGGGTCGGCGAGGAGGTCGGCCTACGGGACTTCGAGGGCCGCTCGTTCCGTGGCTGGCACCGGCACATCTCGCTCGCGTCCGCGGCTCATGCGGCCACCGCCATGGCGGGGCTCGGCGGGAGCCCGGTCGAGTACCCCACCCCGCGCTCGGCCTGATCGCGCGCGGTGCCCGGTCGGGGCGAACGCCCGGTGGACCGGTCCGCACCGGTCCATCGGGCGTCGCTCCACCTGGCCTCGGGGCCTACCGCCCGGTACCCGGGTAGACCGCCCCGCGGGCCCGGTGCAGGCGCAGGGCCAGCTGGATCTCCAGCGCACCGGCGGGCTGCTGCCAGTCCGGGCCGAGCAGCTCGGTGATCCGGTCGAGCCGCCGGGAGACGGTGTTGGTGTGCACGTGCAGCTGCTGGGCGGCCCGGGTCGGGCTGCCTCCCGAGGTGAAGTAGGCCTCCAGGGTCTGGACGAGGTCGGTGCCCCGCTGGGTGTCGTAGTCGATGACGGCGCCGACCGCCGAGGTGATGAAGGCGCCGGCGTCGCGCTCGTCGGAGAGCAGCAGTCCGAGGAAGCCGAGGTCCGACGCCGACGCGGTGCCGCCGGTGCCTCCGAGGGCGATCAGGGTGTCCAGGCAGCGCCGGGCCTCCTGGTAGAGCTTGCCGACCGACACCAGGTCCTGGGCCGGCCCCGCCGCCCCCGCGGAGACCGCGTGACCGAGCAGCGGTGACAGCTCGTTGGAGGCCGCCCGGGCGGCGGCCGAGGCGTCCGTACCCGGCAGCAGCAGCACCAGGAGCTCCCCGCTGACCGTCTTGAGCCCGCCGTGCCGGTAGGCGTACGAGGAGGCCCAGACGGCGGCCTCACCCTGTCTGCCGCCCTCGGGGCGCAGGACCACCACGACGTGGTGCCCGGCCGGGTCGATGCCCAGCCGGCGGGCGCGCGCGCTGAGGCGCCGGCTCGACTGCGGCGTACTGGCGAGCAGGTCGTCCAGGTATTCGTCGCGGGCGGGTCCGGCCGCGGCCGACACGCTGTGCCGCAGCAGCAGGACGAGTGCGACGGCCTGGCCGGTGGAGTACAGCAGCTGCTTGCCCTCGTCGGTCAGCGGGGACTTCGCCTGGAACAGCAGCACGCACGGGCCCGCGACCCCGGTGGTGACGTGGGTCGCCCAGACGGTGTCGGTCACCGCGATCGGCGCACCGGCCGCGTGCGAGTCCACCAGTGCCTTGACCGCCACCGCCTCGTCCAGCCGGGGGAGTTCCCCGGTGCAGGCGAGGACCTGGCCGGACGCGTCCCGCAGGACGAGGGTGCCGTCCAGCGCGTCCCCCATGGCCCGGACGATGTCGTGCGGTTCGGCGCCGCCGAGCACCCGGTCGGCGAACTCGGTCTGGGTCCGGGCGAGCAGGCGGGTGCAGGCCAGGGCGGTCTCGGTGCGGGCGGCGGCCTCCCGCGTGGCGGCCAGCTCGGCCTGCAGGCGGTCCGCGCGCCGGGTGGCCTCGATCGCCGCGGCGGCCATGTCGGCGAACGAGCGCAGCAGGCCGACCTCGTCCGGGGTGAAGTGGCGGCGCTGGCGGGAGGCGCCGTAGAGCGCGCCGACCACCACGTCGCCGTGGGTCATCGGCACCGCGAGGATCGCGCGCAGGCCCTCGGCCCCCACCACGGCGTCGATCTCCGCGGAGTGCGGGAAGCGGTCGTCGGTGAGGTAGTCGGACGTCCAGAACGGCGCCTGGCGGCCCTGCGCCTGCTCGCCGAGGCCCAGCCCGTGACCGAGCGTCAGCCCCTCGCTGAGCGCGGTGGTCTCACCGTCCGAGCGGTGGACGTAGGATCCGCCCTGCGGCAGGCGCAGGCTGACGTACGCCATGTCGAAGTCGAGCAGCCGCCGGGAGTGGCTGGTGATGACGTTCAGCAGGGAGTCCAGGTCGGGCTGGTAGGCCAGGTCGCGGGCGGTGGCGACCAGCGATGCCAGCGACGCCTCCCGCCGGCGCCGCTGGTCGGCGGCGGCCCGGACGTCCAGGGCCAGCCGGACGGCGTGTTCGAGACGGCCGAACTGTTCGGCCGTCACCTCTTCCTGACGGGCCGTCCACAGCAGCTCCTCGAAGCGGCCGGCGGGTGCCTCCAGAGCGAGAAGCTCGAGGACAGCCGGTGTATGGGCGTCCATAGACGCGTCGCCCGAGTTCAAGAAGCGTCCCCCCACGCAAGACCACGAGATCGTTGGTGGAGCCTAGGTTGTGGCGTTTGCGCTGGTCAAGCAGGAGCGGCCCGGGTCGGTCGGGCACGGTGTGCTCCGAGCACCGTGCCGACGGGCCCGTGGTGTCATCGGAGCACCTTACGGGGCACTGCGCGGCTTCGAAACGATGACCCCGGGAGTCGAACAGAGGGCTTCCTCGAAAAGGCAAGGGGTGGGGAATGACAGATCTGAAGAGTTACGCGAGGTCTCTGGAACGCAGTCGTACGGCGCTGACCCGAGAGGACCGGCCGGACCGGTTCACCATGGCGGGCCGGGAGTGGGACCTGCTGCCCGGGGTCTTCGCACCACCGTTCTCGGCGACCACCGCGACGGCCATGGAGATCCTGGGGTTGGACGGCGCACGGGAGACGCCGTACCGGCAGCACGGATCGTTCCTGGAGATCGGAGCCGGTACCGGCATCATCGCGATCGCCGCGGCCCTGGCGGGCTGTGCGCGGGTGGTGGCCTCCGACATCAACCCGGTCGCGGTGGAGAACACCCGGCTGAACGCGGTGCGGCACGGCGTCACCGACCGGCTGAGCGCCGTCCACAGCGACCTGTTCTCCGCGCTGGGCGAGGACGAGCGGTTCGACACCGTCTACTGGCACTCCAACTTCGTCCTGGCCCCGACGGAGTACCGCTACGAGAGCGACCACGAGCGCGCCTACGTCGACCCGGGCTACCGGGCGCACCGCGGCTACCTGGTCGAGGCGCCGCTGCGGCTGACCGAAGGCGGCAGCGCCCTGCTGCAGTTCAGCGACCGCGGGGACGTCGAGCGGCTCCATGAGATCGCCGCCGACTGCGGCCGGGACCTGGTGGTCCGTCACCGGCAGGGATTCCGCGAGGCCGGCGAGACGATCGAGCACATCCTCTTCGAGATCCGCAGGGCGGACCGGCCCGCGCCGTCCGCGCGGCCGACTGTCCGCTGATCGGGCGGGAGCACCCGCCCGCGGCCACGGAGGTACCTTGCGCACGCTGCTCATCGACAACTACGACTCGTTCACCTACAACCTGTTCCACTACCTCGCCGAGGTCGGCGGTCACGAGCCCGTGGTGATCCGCAACGACGATCCGCGCTGGCACCGCGGGCTGCTCGACGCGTTCGACAACGTGGTGCTCTCGCCCGGGCCCGGGAACCCGGCGGTCGCGGCCGACTTCGGGATCTGCCGCGAGATCGTCGAGTACGCGGACATCCCCCTGCTCGGAGTCTGCCTGGGCCACCAGGGGCTGGCCCTGGCGCACGGCGCCACTGTCGGGCGGGCCCGCGAGCCGCGGCACGGCCTCGTCTCGCCCGTGTCGCACACGGGCACCGGCCTGTTCGAGGGGCTGCCGTCACCGTTCGACGTGGTCCGCTACCACTCGCTGGCCGTGACGGACCTGCCGCCCGAGCTGGCGGCCGTGGCCTGGACTCCGGACGGCGTCCTGATGGGCGTCGAGCACCGGCACCGACCGATGTGGGGGCTGCAGTTCCACCCCGAGTCGGTCCTCACCCGGCACGGCCACGACCTGCTCGCCAACTTCACCCGGCTGAGCGCGGCCTGGCGGGCCGAACGGGGCCGGGAGCGGGTGGAGTCGGTGGCCTTCGGACCGCTCGACCGGACGGCGGCGTCGCCCGGCCGCACGGCCGGCAGGTCCGTCGCCGACCTGGCCGTCGCCGGCCGGCTCGGCGCCGAGCCGCTCGCCGCCGACCGGGGTGGGCCGCGCCCGCGTTCCCTGCGGGTCCTGGTGGAACGGCTGCCCACCCGCTGGGAGGACGAGGTCGCCTACGACCGGCTGTTCCGCACCGGCGCGTACGCCTTCTGGCTGGACAGCAGCCGGCCCGACGCGGCCGGCGGCCGCTTCTCGATCATGGGCGACGGCTCGGGGCCGCTCGCCCGGGTCGCCGAGGCCGACGTGGCGAGCCGGACGGTGACCGTCCGCTCGGCCGCGGGGACCGAGGTGCTGTCGGCGGACTTCCTGGACTGGCTGGACGGGGACCTGAAGGCGACCCGGGCCGAAGTGCCGCCGCTGCCCTTCGCGTTCGCGCTGGGCTGGGTCGGCTACCTCGGCTACGAGCTGAAGGCCGAGTGCGGCGGGAAGGCCGCCCACTGCTCGGAGGACGCCGACGCGGTGATGGTGTTCACCGACCGCGCGGTGGTGCTGGACCACGCCACCCGCACCACCTATCTGCTCGCCCTGGCGGAGGAGGGCGAGGAGGGTGAGGAGAGGTCGGCCCGGGCGTGGCTGCGCACGGCCGCGGACGCGCTGGAGTCGGTGGCGGGCCGCGCCGCGGCGCGGCGCCCCGGGCTCCCGGGCGTCGGCGGTCTCCGGCTGCGGCACGACCGCGACGGCTATCTGCGGCTGATCGACCACTGCCAGGAGCTGATCGCCCGCGGCGAGACCTACGAGGTGTGCCTGACCAACATGATCGACGCCCGGGGCGAGCTCGACCCGTGGGACGCCTACCGCGCCCTGCGCCGCAGCAGTCCGGCGCCGTACGCGGCCCTGCTGAGCTTCGGCCGGCTCTCGGTGCTCAGCACCTCGCCCGAGCGCTTCCTGCGGATCGAGGCGGACGGCGCCGTGGAGTCCCGCCCGATCAAGGGCACCCGGCCGCGCGGGGCGACCGCGGCGCAGGACGCCGAGCTGGCGGCGCAGCTGCGCTCGGACCGGAAGGACCGGGCCGAGAACCTGATGATCGTCGACCTGGTCCGCAACGACCTCGGGCGCCACGCGGAGATCGGCTCGGTCCGGGCCGACCGCATCTTCGAGGTCGAGACCTACGCGACCGTCCACCAGCTGGTCAGTCCGGTCCGGGCGAAGCTGCGCGCCGGGCGGAGCGCCGTGGACTGCGTCCGGGGCGCGTTCCCGCCGGGTTCCATGACCGGAGCGCCCAAGGTCCGGACGATGCAGATCATCGACGAACTGGAGGCCGGTCCGCGCGGCGTCTACTCGGGCGCCCTCGGCTACCTCTCGCTGACCGGGGCGGCCGACCTGAGCGTGGTCATCCGGACCGCGCTGGTCACCCCGGGCCGGGTCCGCTACGGGGTCGGCGGCGCCGTCATCGCGCTGTCCGACCCGGCGGCCGAGTTCGAGGAGACCGCCGTGAAGGCGGGCCCGCTGCTGGAGGCGATCGGGGCCCGTTTCCCCGGGCGTCATCCGGATCCGGCGGTGCTCTGATCCCGCGGGGTGTACGGTGGGCGGCCCGCTCGGCCGCCCGCCGTACGATCCGGGGGCCCCGCGGTACGCCCCGGCGCGCCTGCGGGCGGGTCGCGGTTCCGGCAAACGGCCTGGTGGGGGGAGGACTTGACGGATTCCCCCGTACCTGACGGAGTGTCGGACGGCGGTTGGTCCCACCGGCCGGCCTGCCGCACGATCTCCCCGACAGCGATTCGTGCCGACCAGTGGTCGGCCAACGGGGGGAGCGCTTTCGTGACAGCCACCGGCAACTCGACGTTCGCCATGCCCGGCATCGACCCCTCCGCTCCCAGACGGGTACCGCTCGACGCGCTGAAGCCGTCGGACTCCCCGCGCGCCCAGCGCCAGGACGAGGAGCACGTCCGCAAACTCGCCGACTCCGACTGGGAGTTCGACCCGATCCTGGTCCACCGCGGCACCATGCGGGTGATCGACGGCATGCACCGGCTCTCGGCCACCGCCCTGCGCGGCCGGCGCGAGATCGCGGTCCGCTTCTTCGACGGCAGCGAGGCCGACGCGTACGTCCTGTCCGTCCAGCTGAACGTCCGGCACGGGCTCCCCTTGACCCCGGCCGAGCGCCGGCTCGCCGCCGGCCGCATCCTGCGTTCCCACCCGCACTGGTCCGACCGGGCCATCGCGGAACGCACCGGCCTGAGCGGCAAGACGGTGGGCAAGCTGCGCCGCAGTGCGAGTGCGGAGATTCCGCAGTCGCACACCCGGGTCGGCCGCGACGGCACCGTGCGCCCGCTCAGCAGCGCCGAGGGGCGCCGGATCGCCGCCGCCCTGCTGGCGGAGGACCCGGGTGCCTCGCTGCGCGAACTCGCCCGGGGGGCGGGGCTGTCCACCGGTACGGTCCGTGATGTCCGGGACCGGTTGCGGCGCGGTGAGAGCCCGGTGCCGCAGGGGCGGCGCGACGGCGCCGGGCCCGCGACCGTCCCCCCGCAGCTGCCCCGGCAGCGGACCGGCGAGCGGCCGGCGGGGGAGGTTCCGTCGGACCTGGCGACTACGGCGGTGCAGAAGCTGGTCAGGGATCCGGCCCTGAAGGCGACCGACTCCGGCCGGCTGCTGCTGCGCGTCCTGCTCGCCACGGAACTGACGCCCGACCAGTGGGAGCGGATCGCCGACGCGCTCCCGCCGCACAGCGTCCCGCTGGTGCACGTCGCGGCCGCACGCCGCAGCGCGGAGTGGAGCGCGCTCGCCGACGTGCTGGCGCAGCGGGCGCGGGGCGCGGCCTGAGCCGCGTGACGACCATCGGTACACCGAGCGGGGAGAGTTCGTTGGGTACGTTGCGCTGGCTGACGGCGGGGGAGTCGCACGGTCCCGCACTGGTCGCGACGCTGGAGGGCCTGCCCGCCGGCGTTCCGGTGACC
>NZ_JBFAJO010000088.1:0-32258 GCF_040655255.1 Kitasatospora sp. NPDC050463 | reverse complement strand
AATCCGGCCGCAATCCATATAAACAGGCACGCCGAATAAGACCCGAGCCGCACCGTCGAAATGACAAAGCGCAACCCAGCCCGAACCGGGAAGTGATGTTTCTAGGGGATTGGCCGCCCCGGGACCGTCCGCGCAGACGCGTGTCCGGTGCTCCCAGCCGAGCGACTAGAGAACACTACGCCGGTCGGCCGGGCGATGCAAACGGTCCCGCCGTACCGTCGCGGGCTGGTAGCCGGACCAATGGCGAACGGCCGCCGGCCGGCCCCCGGGGAAAGGGGACCGGCCGACGGCCGCGGGGAGCGGTGGCTCAGCTGTTGGTCGGGAAGCCGAGGTTGATACCGCCGTGCGACGGGTCCAGCCAGCGCTGGGTGACGGCCTTGCCGCGGGTGAAGAACTGCACGCCGTCCGGGCCGTACGCGTGTGCGTCACCGAACAGGGAGGCCTTCCAGCCGCCGAACGAGTAGTAGGCGACGGGGACCGGGATCGGCACGTTGATACCGACCATGCCGACCTCCACCTCGTACTGGAAGCGCCGAGCAGCGCCGCCGTCGTTGGTGAAGATGGCGGTGCCGTTGCCGTAGGGGTTGGCGTTGATGAGCGCCACGCCCTCCTCGTAGGAGGAGACGCGCACGACCGACAGCACCGGGCCGAAGATCTCGTCGTTGTAGACGGACATGCCGGGCTTGACGTGGTCGAACAGGGTGGGGCCGAGCCAGAAGCCGTCCGTGGTCGGGGCGCCGTTCCGGTCCTCGGCGGTGACCGGGTGCTTCCGGCCGTCGACCGCGAGCTCGGCGCCGTCGGCGACACCGGACTCGACGTAGGAGGTGACCTTGTCCCGGTGCTGGCCGGTGACCAGCGGGCCCATCTCGGAGTCGCCGTTGCAGCCGGGGCCGACCTTCAGGTCGGCGATCCGCTGCTTGATCTTCTCGACCAGCTCGTCCCCGATCGGGTCGACGGCGACCAGCACCGAGATGGCCATGCAGCGCTCGCCGGCCGCGCCGAAGCCGGCGTTGACGGCGGCGTCGGCGCTGAGGTCGAGGTCGGCGTCGGGCAGGACGAGCATGTGGTTCTTGGCGCCGCCGAGCGCCTGCACGCGCTTGCCGTAGCGGGTGCCGGTCTCGTAGACGTAGCGGGCGATCGGGGTGGAGCCGACGAAGCTGACCGACTTGATGTCGGGGTGCTCCAGCAGACGGTCGACGGCGACCTTGTCACCGTGCACGACGTTGAACACGCCGTCCGGCAGGCCGGCCTCCTTCCACAGCTCGGCGAGGAAGTTGGCGGCGGACGGGTCCTTCTCCGACGGCTTCAGCACGACCGAGTTGCCGGCCGCGATGGCGATCGGGAAGAACCACATCGGCACCATCGCCGGGAAGTTGAACGGCGAGATGATGGCGACCGGGCCGAGCGGCTGGCGGATCGAGTAGACGTCGATCCCGGTGGACGCCTGCTCGGTGAAGCCGCCCTTGAGGAGCTGCGGGATTCCGCAGGCGTACTCGACGACCTCCAGGCCGCGGGCGATCTCGCCGAGCGCGTCGGAGTGCACCTTGCCGTGCTCGGAGACGATGATCGCGGCCAGCTCGTCCCGGCGGGCGTTGAGCAGCTCGCGGAAGCTGAAGAGCACCGTGCTGCGCTTGGCGACCGAGGCGTTGCGCCACTCGGTGAAGGCCGAGGCGGCGGCGGCCACCGCCTGGTCGACCTCGGCGATCTCGGCGAAGTCGACGTGGCCCGAGACCTGGCCGGTGGCCGGGTCGAAGATGTCACCGCGGCGGGGCGCGGCGCCGGCGGTGGCGACCGGCCGGCCACCGATCCAGTGAATGATGTGCTTGCTCATGGTCCGTCTGCCTCCGAAGTCCCGGGCGGCGTCCTGCCGCCGGTCCCTTGTGTGGCGCCGCCCGCGAGGGGCCGGGCGACGGGATCACGGGGCTACCGCGTTCATCACCCAGTCTGGTGGCCGCCCTCGCCCGCCTCAACGAACAGGCTGACGGGGATCCTGGATTCAGCCTTACAGGTCGTCGGCCGTATCGGCCGAACAGGCGAAGCTCAGGCCCCGCCCGACTCCACGGCTCCGCCCGGCTCCACCGCCCCGCCCGACTCCACGGCCCCGAATGACTCCACCGCCCCGTCGTCGCCCAGCACCCCGTCGCCGGGTGCCACCTCCTCGGCGTCTTCCAGAGCCTCCACGTCCTCCAGATACGGATCGTGCAGTCCGTCCGCCGCCTCCTGGGTCTCCAGCAGGTCGAGCCGTAGGTCCTGCGCCCACGCCAGTGCCCAGCGCTTCAGGCCACCCACCGAGCTGCCGACCGTTCCCCGGGCCCGGAACCGCCCGTCGGCGGCATCGGCGAGCGTCTCCAGCCGATCGGCGAGCACCGCGGGCGGAAATTCCGTGTCCAGCGCGGTGGCCAGCGCGAGCAGCTCCCCCTCCCGGTACCAGGCGGTCAGGGCGTACACGTCGAGCAGGTCGCGCGGCAGGCCCCGGTCGGCGAGCAGCTCGGTGGCGAGTGCGGCCGCGTCCTCCAGGGCGACGACCGTCATCGTCAGCGAGGGCTCCGCGGGCCCCGGTGCGCCGAGGTCGAGGCGGACCGGGCGGTGGCCCAGCGGCTCCTTGCGCAGCTCGACCGTGTGCGTCCGCCCGCCGAGCGTCAGCCGGACGGACAGCTGCTCCAGGCGCGGCGTGCCCGGGCGCTCGACGACCCCGCCGCCGGCCGCCCGGTAGGCGGCGGCCAGCTCGGCGGCGGCCTGCGGCAGGTCGGTATCACCGCTGGTCACCAGGGTCAGCCCGTCCTGGGCGCAGGCCGGCACACCGTGGGCGCGCAGCGCGTGCCCACCGGCGAGCGCGAGCCCGAGGCGGTCACAGACGGGACGAGCCAGCTCGGCGAGCCGCAGCTGGGCCGCGCCCGGGCGGAGGGACGCGTCGACGGTGTCCGGGGTGGTGGTCACCCTCCCAGTCTGACGCGACCGCCCACCCCGTGCGTCCGGTACGGTCCCCCGCCAAGGCGCCCCGAGCCTGCGGCCCGGCGGCCGGAGCCTCCGAGCGCCCGGCCGGTCTCACCAGTCGCTGAGCCGGGCGGCGGCCTCGTGCAGGGCGAGCTCCAGCAGGACCGGGTCGTTGAGCCGCCCGGAGCCGTCGGGCGGGATGAGCCAGCGCACGCCCCGGCTGCGCCGTTCGGGGTGCGGTACGACGATCCAGGTGCCGTCGCCGGCGCACCGGACGCCCGTGCCGATCCAGCGCGCGGCCGTGCCGACGGGGACGAGGAAGCCGATGCTCTCGCCCGTGAAGTCGCTGAGGACCGGCCCGCAGGAGCGGGAGTCGAGGATGTCGAGGACCGGACGGCCGAGCCGGCCGGGCACCGAGAGGACGTCCCAGCGCCGGCCTGCGGGCAGCAGCATCAGGCCCAGTCCGCTGCGTTCCCACTGTTCCCGGAAGGCGTCCGGGTCCGGTGCCGCCTGGGCGAGCCAGTGCAGTCCGGTGCTCTCCATGGTCCTGTCCCCGTTTCTCAGCGCGGTTGCTGATCGTGGCGCGACGGGAACCGAGCCCCGCCGTCACCAACGAGAGGGGGACGGCGGGTCTCTCTTACACGGATAACGCGATCACCTGGCCCGACGGCGCAATCGGGCCGGACAGCGCACCGATCATCGGATCAGCCGGTGATCGGTGCGGCTGCTCATCGGTTCAACAGGCCGTCGGTTCAACAGACCGTCGGACCAAGGAGCCACCGAACCAGCACGCCGACCGATCAACCGACTGATCAACCGGCCGGCCGGACGCTCAGCTGTCGAAGCCCAGCCCCAGCCGGTCGAGGGTGCGCAGCCACAGGTTGCGGTGGCCGCCGGTCCGGTCCGCGCGCTCCAGCGAACGCGTGGTGATCTCGATGCCGGCCCAGCGCACCGGCTCGGGCGGGAAGGGCAGCGGCTTGGAGCGCACCATCTCCAGGGAGGTCCGCTCGGTCCGCTCCCCGGCCAGCAGGTCGAGCATCACCTCGGCGCCGAACCGGGTGGCGCCGACGCCCAGCCCGGTGTATCCGGCGGCGTAGGCGACCCGGCCGCGGTACGCGGTGTCGAAGAACGCCGAGAACCGGGTGCAGGTGTCGATCGCCCCGCCCCAGGCGTTGGTGAAGCGCAGCCCCTCCAGCTGCGGGAAGCAGCGGAAGAAGTTGTGGGCCAGGGTGCGGAAGGTCTCCGGCCGCTGGTCGTACTCGTGCCGGACGTTCCCGCCGTAGTTGTAGACGGCGTCGTAGCCGCCCCAGAGGATGCGGTTGTCGGAGGAGAGCCGGAAGTAGTGGAACTTGTTGGCGCTGTCGCCGAGCCCCTGCCGTCCCTTCCAGCCGATCGCGGCGAGCTGTTCCGCGCTGAGCGGCTCGGTCATCAGCGCGTAGTCGTACACCGGGACGACGAACGGGCGGACCCGCTTGACCAGGGAGGGGAAGACGTTGGTGCCGAGGGCGACCCGCCGGGCGAAGACCCGCCCGTACGGGGTGCGGACGGCCATGCCGCTGCCGTACTCCTTGAGGTCCGTCGCCCGGGTGTGCTCGAAGATCCGCACGCCCTGGGTGAGACAGGCGGCCTTGAGGCCCCAGGCCAGCTTGGCGGGGTGGACCATCGCCACGCCCTCCTTGTCCCAGAGCCCGCCGAGGAAGGTCGGCGAGTCGACCTGGGCCCGCAGCTCGTCACGGTCGAGCACGGTGACGTCGAGTCCGTACTCGGCGACGGCCTCGGCGACCTCCTGCAGCTCGGCGAGCTGGTGGGGCTGGGTGGCGACGTCGATCTCGCCGGTGCGCTCCCACTCGGCGTCGATGTCGTAGCGCTTGAGGGTCGCCTCGATGCCGTCCAGGTTGGCGGCGCCGAGGCGTTCGAGCTGGGCGAGTTCGGCAGGCCAGCGCTGCAGTCCGTTGCCGAAGCCGTGGGTCAGGCTGGCCGCGCAGAATCCGCCGTTGCGCCCGGACGCGGCCCACCCCACCTCGTTGCCCTCGACCAGGACGACGTCCAGGGAGGGGTCGCGCTCCTTGGCGACGAGGGCGGTCCAGAGGCCGGAGTAGCCGCCGCCGACGATCAGCAGGTCGCACGTGACGTCGCCGACCAGGGCGGGCAGCGCCGCCGGCCGGCCCGGGTCCTCCAGCCAGAAGGGGGTGGGCCTGGCGTCACTGAGTGCGCGGGCGGAGTCCATGCATTATCAGCCACTTTCTGCACGTTGATGGTGGTGGGGGCCGCCTCCCGACGGTATGCCCGGGAGGCGGCCCGGGCGGTCAGGCGGTGGCCTTCCGGCGGTTTCCGAGCCACTGGCCGGCGACGGTCAGGACCACCGCGGCGATGAACATCGCGGTGCCGATGACGTTCACCTGCACCGGGATGCCGCGCTGCGAGGCGCCCCAGACGAACATCGGGAAGGTGACCGTGGTCGGGCCCGAGTTGAACTGGGTGATGATGAAGTCGTCGAAGGAGAGCGCGAAGCTGAGCAGCGCGCCGGCGGCGATGCCGGGGGCGGCCAGCGGCAGGGTGACCCGCAGGAAGGTCTGGACCGGGGTCGCGTAGAGGTCCTGGGCGGCCTGTTCGAGCCTCGGGTCCATGCTCATCACGCGTGCCTTGACCGCCGTCACCACGAAGCTCAGGCAGAACATGATGTGCGCGATGAGGATCGTGGTGAAGCCGAACGGGATCCGCATGTTGAGGAAGAGCGTGCCGAGCGAGGCGGCCATCACGACCTCGGGCATGGCCATCGGCAGGAAGATCATCGCGGTGGTGGCGGAACGGCCGCGGAAGCGGTAGCGGGCCAGCGCGAAGGCGACCATGGTGCCGAGGACGGTGGCGCCGACGGTCGCGAGCACCGCGACCTCCAGGCTCAGCGACAGCGACTGGCACATGTCGGCCACGCCGCAGGGGTCGGTCCAGGCGTCGGTGGAGAACTCGGACCACTCGTAGTTGAACTTGCCGACCGGCTTGTTGAACGAGAAGGCGAGGACCACCAGGTTGGGCAGCACCAGGTAGGCCAGGGCCAGCAGGCCGGCCAGCACCACCAGGTGGGCCCGGATCCACTTGATCACTCGGGACATCAGACCAGTTCCTCCGTCCCGGCCTTGCGCATGTAGACCGTCACCATGCCCAGGATCAGGGCCATCAGGATGAAGCTCAGCGCGGCGGCCGTGGGGTAGTCGAGCACGTTCAGGAACTGCTTCTGGATGCCGTTGCCGACCATCTGCTCGCTCGGCGAACCCAGCAGCTGGGCGTTGATGTAGTCGCCGGAGGCCGGGATGAAGGTGAGCAGCGTGCCCGCGACCACGCCGGGGAGCGAGATCGGGAAGGTCACCTTGCGGAAGGTCGTGAACGGGCGCGCGTACAGGTCTCCGGCCGCCTCGTGCAGGCGCGGGTCGATCCGCTCCAGCGAGGTGTACAGCGGCAGGATCATGAACGGCAGGAAGTTGTAGGTCAGACCGCAGACCACCGCGAGCGGCGTGGCCAGCACCCGGTCGCCGGAGGTGAGCCCGACCGCGCCGGTGAGGTCCAGGACGTGCAGCGCGTTGAGCGCGCCGACCACCGGGCCACCGTCGGAGAGGATGGTCTTCCAGGCCAGCGTGCGGATCAGGAAGCTGGTGAAGAACGGCGCGATCACCAGGATCAGGATGACGTTGCGCCAGCGCTTGCTCGCCTTGAAGGCGATCGTGTACGCGAGCGGGTAGCCGATGGCCAGGCAGAACAGCGTCGCGGTCGCGGCGTAGCCGAACGAGCGGACGAAGTGCCAGCGGTACTCGACCAGGGCGTCCCAGTAGGTGGCGACGTGCCAGGTGACGGTGAAGCCGTCCTCCAGCGAGCCGGTCTGCAGCGAGGTGGAGGCCTGGTAGACCATCGGCACCGCGAAGAAGACGACCAGCCAGGCGATGCCGGGCAGCAGCAGCCAGTACGGGGTGAGCTTGCGCCTGGGCCGCGCGGCCGGTTCGGGCAGCGGGCTGCCGTCGGGGGGTATGGCCTGCGGCGGCGCCGCCGCGGTCGTGGTGGTCATGCCGCCTCCTCCCCGGTGCCCGCGTCGATCGCCTGCGCGGCGTCCAGGGCGAAGGAGTGCGCCGGGTTCCAGTGCAGGACGACGGGCGCGCCGGGGACGATCCGGGTGTCGCGCTCCATGTTCTGCTCGAAGACGGTCACCTCCTGACCGCCGTCGGTGCGCACCAGGTACTGGGTGGAGACGCCGATGAAGCTCGAATCGACCACGGTGCCGCCCAGCCGGTTGCGGCCGGCGGCGACCTCGGCGGAGGCGTGCTCGATGGTGATCTTCTCCGGCCGGACGCCGAGGTGGACCTTCCTGGCGTCGGCGGCGCACCGGGCCCTGGGCACCGTGAGCCGGGCACCGGCGGCGCTGAGCAGCAGGTCACCGCCCTCCTGGCCGGTCACGTCGGCGGGCAGCAGGTTGGACTGGCCGAGGAAGTTGGCCACGAAGGTGGTGCCGGGGTTCTCGTAGAGCTCGGCGGGGGCGCCGAGCTGCTCCACCCGGCCGCCGTTCATCACCGCGATGGTGTCGGCCATGGTCATGGCCTCCTCCTGGTCGTGGGTGACGTGGACGAAGGTGATGCCGACCTCGGTCTGGATCCGCTTGAGCTCCAACTGCATCTGCCGGCGGAGCTTGAGGTCGAGGGCGCCGAGCGGCTCGTCCAGGAGCAGCACCTGCGGGTGGTTGATCAGGGCTCGGGCGACGGCGACGCGCTGCTGCTGGCCGCCGGAGAGCTGGTGCGGCTTGCGGCGGGCGTACTGGCCGAGCTCCACCAGCTCCAGCATCTCGTCGACCTGCTTCTTGACGTCCTTCTTGCCGCGCCGGCGCAGTCCGAAGGCGACGTTCTCGAAGATGTCGAGGTGCGGGAAGAGCGCGTAGCTCTGGAAGACGGTGTTCACCGGCCGCTTGTACGGGGGCAGGGCGGTGACGTCCTGCCCGCCGATCAGGACGGTCCCGCTGGTGGGCTCCTCCAGCCCGGCGATCATGCGCAGGGTGGTGGTCTTGCCGCAGCCGGAGGCGCCGAGCAGGGCGAAGAAGGAACCCTGGGGGACGGTCAGGTCGAGCGGGTGGACGGCGGTGAAGGAGCCGTAGGTCTTGCCGATGCCGGTGAGGCGGACGTCGCCGCCGGTGGCCGCGGAGCGCAGCTGCTCTGTCATGGGTGGTGTCTCTCTGGTTCTCTGCCGTCAGTGGAGGTCAGGCGCCGATGAGCTTGGAGAACTTCTCCTCGAAGGAGCTCTCCTCGGCCTCGGTCAGGCTTCGGAACACGTGTGCCTTCGCCGCCATCTCAGGGGTGGGGACGACCAGCGGGTTGGCCGCGCTGTCCGGGGCGAGGATCGCGAGCTCCTCCTCCATCCCGGTGACGGCGGAGACGTAGCCGATGCCCGCGGCCAGCTGCGCCGCGATCTTGGGCTGATAGTAGAAGTCGATCAACTTCTCGGCGTTGGCCTTGTGCCGGGCCTTGGCCGGGACGAGCATGTTGTCGGTCCCCGAGACGAAGCCCTGCTCCGGGACGACGAACTCGATGTCCGGGTTGTCGGCGCGGAGCTGGATCAGGTCACCACCCCAGGCGACGCAGGCGGCGATGTCCCCGGAGGAGAGCTCCTGGCCGTAGTCGTTGCCGGTGAAACGGCGGATCTGCTTGTTGTCCACGGCCTTCTGCAGTCGGGCGATCGCCGCGTCGTAGTCGTCGGCGGTGAACTTCGCCGGGTCCTTGCCCATGTCCAGCAGGGTCATCCCGACGCTGTCGCGCATCTCGGACAGGAAGGTGACCCGGCCCTTGAGGTCCTGGTCCTCCAGCAGCTGCGAGACGCTGCCGACCTTCTTCCCCCTGGTCGCCTTCCGGTTGTACGCGATGACGACCTGGATGCCGGCCCACGGGTAGGAGTAGAGCCGGCCCGGGTCCCAGTCGGGGGCGCGGAAGCGCGCGTCCACGTTGGTGATGGCGGTGGTGACGTTGGCCGGGGTGAGCTTCTGCGCCCAGCCGAGGCGGATCAGCCGCGCGGCCATCCAGTCGGTGAGGACCATCAGGTCGCGGCCGGTGTCCTGGCCGGCCGCGAGCTGCGGTTTGACCTTGCCGAAGAACTCGACGTTGTCGTTGATGTCCTCGGCGTACTTGACCTTGATCCCGGTGGCCGCGGTGAAGGCCTCCAGCGAGCCGTGCTTCTCCGGGTCGTTCTCGTCGGTGTCGACGTAGAGCGGCCAGTTGGAGAAGCTCACCTCCCGCTCGCTCTCCGAGAGGTCCTGGGCGGCGTTCGCGGTGGAGTCCCCGGTGCCGGCGGTACCGGCCGCCGGTATGCCGCAGGCGGCCAGGGTGCCCGCACCGGCGGTGAGGGCGGCGGCGCGCAGCAGCGTCCGCCTGCCGACGGCGGCCCGGCCATTGGTCAGACTGCGTTCCCAGGCCTTGCGGACCGGTTCGGGCAGACCGTCGGTGAGCTCGTTGAACGCCATGGAACGGGCCTCCTGGGGGGAGAGGTCGGGACGGGGCGGTGGGGGAACGCCCCTGGAAGGGGTTATCTGTCTCCGAAGACGGTGCGGTGCCAGTCCTTGCGGGCCACCGCCGTGGTGTCGAACATGACGTGCTTGACCTGCGTGTACTCGTCCAGCGAGTACTGCGACATGTCCTTGCCGTAGCCGGAGGACTTGTAGCCGCCGTGCGGCATCTCGCTGATGATCGGGATGTGGTCGTTGACCCAGACACAGCCGGCCGCGATCTCCCGGGTGGCGCGCAGCGAACGGTGCACGTTGCTCGTCCACGCCGAGGCGGCCAGGCCGTACGGGGTGTCGTTGGCCAGCCGCAGCCCCTCGTCATCGCCGTCGAAGGGCAGCACGACCAGGACCGGACCGAAGATCTCGCCCTGGACGATCTCGCTGTCCTGCGCCGCGCCGGTGACGAGGGTGGGCAGGTAGTAGGCGCCGCGGGTGAGGTCGGTGCCGTCGTGGCCCTTCTCGGGCGCGCGGCCGCCGGTGACGACGGTGGCGCCGTACCCGCGGGCGCGCTCGACGAAGCCGGCCACCCGGTCACGGTGGGGGTAGGAGACCAGGGGGCCGAGGTCGGTCCGCGGGTTCAGCGGGTCGCCGAGCCGGATCGCGCCGTAGAGCTCGGCGACCCCGGCCACGAAGGCGTCGTAGAGCGGACGCTGCACGTAGGCGCGGGTGGCGGCGGTGCAGTCCTGGCCGCCGTTGATCAGCGAGGCGGCCACCGCGCCGTGCACGGCGGCGTCCAGGTCGGCGTCGTCGAAGACCACGAACGGGGCCTTGCCGCCGAGCTCCAGGTGGGTGCGCTTGACGGTCGCGGTGGCGAGTTCGGCGACCCGCCGGCCGACCGGGGTGGAGCCGGTGAAGGAGACCATCTCGACGTCCGGGTGCGCGACCAGGCGCTCGCCCGCGGTGCGTCCGGCGCCGGTGACCACGTTGACCACACCGTCCGGGATGCCGGCCGCGGTGCACGCCCGGGCGAACATCACCGAGGTCAGCGGGGTCAGCTCGGCGGGCTTGAGGACGATGGTGTTGCCCGCCGCGATCGCCGGGAGGATCTTCCAGGCGGCCATCTGGAGCGGGTAGTTCCACGGCGAGATCGAGCCGACCACGCCGATCGGCTCGCGCCGCACGTACGAGGTGTGGTCCCCGGAGTACTCGCCGGCCGCCTTGCCCTCCAGGTTCCGGGCGGCTCCCGCGAAGAACGCGGTGTTGTCGATGGTGCCGGGGACGTCGAACTCGGTGGAGAGCTTGACCGGCTTGCCGGTCTGCGCGGTCTCCACCCGGGCGAGGTCGGCGCCTGCCCCGGTGAGAACGGCGGCCAGCCTGGTCAACGCCTCCGAGCGGGCGCCGGGGGTGGCGCCGGCCCACTCGGGCAGCGCGGCACGGGCGGCGGCCACGGCGGCGTCCACCTGCTCGGTGGAGGCGAGGGAGACCTGCTCGACCACGCTGCCGTCCGCCGGGTTGACGACCTGGAAGGGCTCGCCGCTCCCCCGGCTCTGCCGGCCGGCGATGTACTGCGCGCCCGCGCCGAAGTCGGTCAGGTCCATCTGGTTCCTCCAAGTGCCGGTGGTTCGACTGCCCGCAAGGCGTGGGACCGCCTGGTTCCGTCATGCTGCACGGGCCGGCGGGCAGGGGACCGCACCGGCGTCGTACGACTGGTCGAGTCGCCGCGTCTGCGGTACGGGGGATCCGGTCCGGTGGATCACCGGGATGCGCGATCCTGACAGCCTCGCGTTACCTCGGCAAGGGATTCTGCTGTTGCTTTCCGGTTACGCGACGGATTCCCACGGTTGTGCCGTCTTTCGCCACAGCCGACCCGCTGACCATGCCCGTTGCCGCCCGGGCGTGACAAGGACCACCCCGGAAAGCTAGGCCCACAGGGCCTTACAGGGTGCAAGGGTTCCGCCGGGGCAACACATCGTCGCCGGGAGCGATGATTTACCTGACACTCTGAACCCTGGAGGCCGCGATGCTCCCCACCGTCGCCCGCGTGCTCGACCTGGAGGTGATGCGGCGCGGCCTCCCCCAGGTCGTCGCCGGCACCGACCGTCTGGAGCGCCCGGTCCGCTGGGTCCACGTCAGCGAACTGCCCGATGTCGCCGGTGTGCTCCAGGGCGGCGAGCTGGTGCTGACCACCGGCATCGCACTGCCCGAGGACCGCGAAGGACTGGCCCGGTACGTGCGCGAGCTGGACGAGGTCGGCGTGGCCGGCCTGGTCATCGAGTTCGGCCGGCGCTACTTCGACTCGCTGCCGCGCGCCCTGGTGCACGCCGCCGAGCAGCGCGGCCTGCCGCTGATCGCGCTCCGCCGCGAGCTGCGCTTCGTCGCCGTCACCGAGGCCGTGCACGCCCTGGTGGTCAACGCCCAGCTGGAGCAGCTGCGCACCTCGGAGGCGGTCCACCAGGTCTTCAACGAGCTGGTGGTGGAGGGCGCCGAGCCGGCCGAGGTGGTCCGCCAGGTGGCCCGGATGGCGGGCGGCCCGGTCGTCCTGGAGAACCTCGCCCACCAGGTGCTGGCGCACGACACCGCCGGGCGGCCCGAGACGGAGCTGCTGGAGGACTGGGAACGCCGCTCGCGCGGGGTCCGCCCACCCGGCCGCACCGGCCACGACCCTCGCAGCGGCTGGCTGGTCACCACGGTCGGCGCCCGGGGCCAGGACTGGGGCCGGCTCGTCCTGGTCGCCGATCCGGGGCCGCTGCCCGAGGGCACCGCGCATCCGCACACCATGCTGCTGGAGCGCGGCGCCTCCGCACTCGCCCTCAACCGGCTGGTGGTCCGGGACCGCGAGAGCCTGGAGCGGCAGACCCACCGCACCCTGCTCGCCGGCATCCTCACCCACGCCCTGACCGTCTCCGAGGTGGCGCTGCGCGCCCAGGCGCTCGGCGTGCCGCTGGAGGGCCGGCGGCTGGTCGGGGTGGTCCTGCGGCAGCGGCGCGGGCCGATCCCGGCCGCGCTGGAGGCCCAGGCACGGCTGCGCGACTTCACCGAGCTGGCGGCCACCGCGATCCGCAGCTGCCGCCTCTCCGCGCTCGTCGGCGCGCTGGACGACGAGGGCGTGGGCGTGCTGATCGCACTCGGCGCCCAACAGGACGAGCACGCCGCTCTGGACGCCTTCGCCGCGGCGCTGCGCCGGCTGACGGCGGAGGCCAACCGGGACGCCGCCCCCGTACCGGCACCGGTGGTCGCCGCCGGCTCCTCGGTGGGCTCGGTCCGCGACGCCCGGCGCACCCTGCTGGAGGCCACCCAGGTCGCCGACGCCGCACTGCACGACGCCCCCGGGGGGCGGGCGGCCGCGTACTACCGGCTCCCCGACGTCCGGCTCCGCGGCCTCCTGCACCTGCTGCGTGACGACGCCCGGCTGCAGACCTACGTGGAGCGCGAGCTGGGCCCGCTGCTCGCCCACGACGCCGAGCACAACGCCCAGCTGGTGCAGATGCTGCGGATCTACCTGGAACAGGGCCGGAACAAGTCCGCGGCGGCCGATGCCGCGCACCTGTCCCGGCCGTCCTTCTACGACCGGCTGCACAAGGTCGAACGGATCCTCGGCGTGGACCTCGACCAGGTCGAGTCCTGCCTCTCGCTGCACGTCGCCCTGCTCGCGCTGGACGCCGTCCGGCGCTGAACCGCCGGGCCCGCCGGGCCCCGTCCGCTACACCCCGGTGATCCGGCCCCAGACCTTGTGCAGACCGGGACGCTCGGCGGAGGTGACGTCCCGCATGGTGTGCAGCCGGGCCCGAATCTCGTCGGTGGGGAAGAGCAGCGGGTGCTCCGCCAGCTCGGCCTTCTCCTTGTCCCCGCTGGCCGCCAGCACCTCGCGGGCGGCCGGCACCGGGCAGATGTACTGCACGGCGGCGGCCAGTTCGGCGGCCACCTCGGGCCGGTAGTAGTGGTCGATCAGCAGCTCGGCGTTCCGCTTGTGGGTCGCCCGGTTGGGGATCAGCAGGCTCTCCGCCCAGAGCTCCCCGCCCTCCTCGGGCACCACGAAGGCGATGTCCGGGTTCTCCGCGGTGAGCTGGACGGCGTCACCGGAGTAGGCCTGGCAGGCCAGCGCGGCCCCGGAGGCCAGGTCGCTGGTGTAGTCGTTGCCGGTGAAGCGGCGGATGTGCCGGCTGTCGACCATCTTCTGCACCACGTCCATCGCCCGGTGCGCGTCGTCCTCGGTGAAGGCCGCGATGTCGGCGCCGTGACCGAGCATCAGCAGGCCGAGTGCCTCGTCCAGCCCGGCGAACAGGGTGACCCGGCCCTTGAGGTCGGGGGCCCAGAGGTCGGCGGTGGACTTGATCTCGCGACCCAGCTCCTTGCGGTTGTAGGCGATGCCGGTGATCCCGGACTGCCACGGCACGCTGCGCCGGCGCCCGGGGTCGAAGGCCGGGTCGGCCAGCTGCGGGTCCAACTGGGCGGTGACGTTGGGCAGGTTGGCCCGGTCCATGGCCTGCACCCAGCCGAGCGAGACGTAGCGTCCGGCCATCCAGTCGCTGACCACCATGAGGTCGCGGCCGGGGTCGGTGCCCTGGGTGAGCACCGGGCCGATCTTCCCGAAGAACTCGTCGTTGTCGTTGATGTCCTCGGTGTAGGTGACCTCGATCCCGGTCCGTTCGGTGAAGGCGTCCAGGGTCGGGCGGCCGCCGTCGTCGTCGACGTCGATGTACTGCGTCCAGTTGGAGAAGGCCAGCCGCTTCTCGCTCTCCGAGCGGTCGGGGGCGGAGCGGCGGTCCTCGGCCACGTAGGCGGACGGGATGCCGCAGCCGGTCAGGGTTCCGGCGCCGATCAGCCCGGCGGTGCCGAGCACGCTGCGACGGGTGAGGGTGGTGCGGGACAAGGTGGGCCTCCGGGGCATGGGACGGCCCCGGGTGCGCGGGCACCCGGGGCCGTCCTGGCGGGTCTGGTGCGTCGTCAGGCGGCCCGCTCGTCAGGCGGTGTGCTCGTCGGTCAGCGACAGCACCTCGTCGAGCACCGCGAGACCGGCCTTGGCCTCCTCCTCCGTGACGGTGCACGGCGGCACGACGTGGAAGCGGTTCATGTTGACGAACGGCCAGAGCCCGCGCTGCTTGCAGGCGGCGGCCAGCTCGGCCATGGGCGCGTTGGCGGGGCCGGCCGCGTTGTACGGCACCAGCGGCTCGCGGGTGGCGCGGTCCTTGACCAGGTCCAGCGCCCAGAACACCCCGAGCCCGCGGACCTCGCCGATCGAGGGGTGGCGCTCGGCCAGCTCGCGCAGGCCCGGGCCGATCACGTTCTCACCGATGTGCGCGGCGTTCTCGACGATGCCCTCCTCCGCCATCGCGTTGAGGGTGGCGACGGCCGAGGCGCAGGCCAGCGGGTGGCCCGAGTAGGTGAGCCCGCCGGGGAACGGCCGCTCGGCGAAGGTCGCGGCGATCTCCGCGCTGATCGCCACCCCGCCCAGCGGGACGTAGCCGGAGTTGACGCCCTTGGCGAAGGTCAGCAGGTCAGGGGTGACCCCCCAGTGGTCGGCGGCGAACCACGCGCCGGTACGGCCGAAGCCGGCCATCACCTCGTCCAGGATGAAGACGATGCCGTAGCGGTCGCAGATCTCGCGCACCCCGGCCAGGTAGCCCGGCGGCGGGATCAGGATGCCCGCGGTGCCGACCACCGTCTCCAGGATGATCGCCGCGATCGTGCCCGGACCCTCGAACGCGATCACCTGCTCCAGGTGCTCCAGCGCGCGCTCGCACTCCTGCGCCTCGTTCTCGGCGTGGAAGTTGGAGCGGTAGGCGTACGGGCCCCAGAAGTGCACGACACCGGAGACGCCGGTCTCGTTGGCCCAGCGGCGCGGGTCGCCGGTGAGGGCGATCGCGTTGGCGGTGGCGCCGTGGTACGAGCGGTAGGTCGCCATGACCTTCTGCCGTCCGGTGTGCAGCCGGGCCAGCCGGATGGCGTTCTCGTTGGCCTCGGCGCCGCCGTTGGTGAAGAAGATCTTGTCGAGGTCCCCGGGGGTGCGCTCGGCGATCAGCCGGGCGGCCTCGCTGCGGGACTCGACGGCGAAGCCGGGGGCGATGGTGCAGAGCTTCGCGGCCTGCTCCTGGATCGCGGCGACCACCTTCGGGTGCTGGTGCCCGATGTTGGTGTTCACCAGCTGCGAGGAGAAGTCGAGGTAGCGGTTGCCGTCGTAGTCCCAGAAGTACGAGCCCTCGGCGCCGGCCACCGCGAGGGGGTCGATCAGCGCCTGGGCGGACCACGAGTGGAAGACGTGCGCGCGGTCGGCGGCCTTGACGGCCCGGCCGGCAGCCGAGTCAGCGGTGGGGATGCTCATGCGACAAGGCTAGGGAGTCCGGGTGCCGAAGTGCAGGTTCATCCTGTCAGGCGGTCACACGATCGGCCGACAGGGTGGCAAGACGGTGGGCCCGGGTCGCTCCCGACCCGGGCCCACCGTCACGCGTCACGCCGTCGTGCCGTCACGCCCGAGACCTGCTAGATCGCGGTCATGACGTGCTTCACCCGGGTGTAGTCCTCGAACCCGTACGAGGAGAGGTCCTTGCCGTAGCCGGACTTCTTGAAGCCGCCGTGCGGCATCTCGGCGACCAGCGGGATGTGGGTGTTGATCCAGACGCAGCCGAAGTCCAGGCGGCGCGACATCCGCATGGCGCGGGCGTGGTCCTTGGTCCACACCGAGGAGGCCAGCGCGTACTCGACGCCGTTGGCGTAGCCGACGGCCTGGTCCTCGTCGGAGAACTTCTGCACGGTGATGACCGGGCCGAAGACCTCGTTCTGGATGATCTCGTCGTCCTGGCTCAGCCCGGAGACGACGGTCGGGGCGTAGAAGTAGCCCTTGTCGCCGACCCGGTGGCCGCCGGCCTCGACCTTGGCGTGCGCCGGCAGGCGGTCGATGAAGCCGGTGACCTGCTTCAGCTGGTTGGCGTTGTTCAGCGGGCCGTAGAGCACGTCCTCGTCGTCCACCCCACCGGTCTTGGTCTCGGCCGCGGCCTTGGCCAGCGCCTCGACGAAGGCGTCGTGGATCGACTCGTGCACCAGCACGCGGGTGGCGGCCGTACAGTCCTGGCCGGCGTTGAAGAAGCCGGCGACCGAGATGCCCTCGACGGCCTCGGCGATGTCCGCGTCCTCGAAGACCACGACCGGGGCCTTGCCGCCCAGCTCCAGGTGGACGCGCTTGACGTCCTTGGCGGCCGACTCGGCGACCGAGATGCCGGCGCGCACCGAGCCGGTGATGGAGGCCATCGCCGGGGTGGGGTGCTCGACCATGGCCTGGCCGGTCTCACGGTCGCCGCAGATCACGTTGAAGACGCCGGCCGGCAGCTCCAGGTCCTTGAGGATGCCACCGATGATCTCGGCCAGCAGCACGGTGGAGGCCGGGGTGGTGTCCGACGGCTTCAGGACGACGGTGTTGCCGGCGGCGATGGCCGGGGCGAACTTCCAGACGGCCATCATCATCGGGTAGTTCCACGGCGCGACCTGGGCGCAGACGCCGACCGGCTCGCGGCGGATGATCGAGGTCATGCCGTCCATGTACTCACCGGCGGCCTTGCCCTCCAGCAGGCGGGCGGCACCGGCGAAGAAGCGGATCTGGTCCACCATCGGGCCGATCTCCTCGGAGAGGGTCAGCGCGCGGGGCTTGCCGGTGTTGCGGACCTCGGCGTCCACGATCTCGTCGGCACGCGCCTCGACCGCGTCGGCGATCTTGAGGAGCAGCTTCTGCCGGGTGCTGGGGGTGGCGTCGCGCCACACCGGGAAGGCGGCGGCGGCGGAGGCCATGGCGGCGTCCACGTCGGAGGCGCCGGACAGCGGGGACGTCGCGTAGACCTCGCCGGTGGTGGGGTCCACGATGTCGAGCGTGCGGCCGTCCGCCGCATCGACGAACTCACCGTTGATGTAGTTGCGCAGCGTGCGAAGGTCGCTCACGGGTCTCTCCTCGGTCTGGGCCTGCGGCATTGCAGATTCCGGCGCCATGGTACGTCGGCACGTCCGACGGGCGAAGGGCGCCGAGTGGCCGGGCCGGACACGGCGCGGTCCACTGTTCGGGGGAACGCGCGCTGCGCTGCGAAGCCGCGCGCGTACCGGACCAGGGTAGCCGTACGACTGCTGGTATCGACAGGACAACTCCAATGCGGCGATGAAATCCGTACGTGATTTCCAAGATCGCGACGAAATCAGCAGCTCCCGCGCTTGCGAACGGGGGAACGATCGGGCACAGTGGCGGCGTGGCCAACCGCGACCGGAACGCCAGCGTTCCCCTCGACGCCGCCTCCAAGGCGATCATCGAGCAGCTGCAGGAGGACGGGCGGCGCCCGTACGCCGCCATCGGCAAGGCCGTAGGCCTGTCCGAGGCGGCCGTACGACAGCGCGTCCAGAAGCTGCTCGACCAAGGCGTGATGCAGATCGTCGCCGTCACGGACCCGCTCACCGTCGGCTTCACCCGCCAGGCGATGGTCGGGATCCGGGTCGAGGGCGACATCGAGCCCGTCGCCGACGCGTTGGCCGCCCTCGACGAGGTCGACTACGTCGTCTGCACCGCAGGCTCGTTCGATCTCCTGGCCGAACTGGTCTGCGAGGACGACGAGCACCTGCTCGAAATGATCAACAAGCGCATCCGCGCGCTTCCCGGCGTGCGGAGCACCGAGAGCTTCGTTTACCTGAAGCTCCGGAAACAGACCTACACCTGGGGCACCCGATGACAGCCGACCCGGCGCAGAAGGACCTTTCCAAGACCGCCTACGACCACCTGTGGATGCACTTCACCCGCATGTCGTCGTACGAGAACTCCCCCGTGCCGACGATCGCCAGGGGCGAGGGCACCTACATCTGGGACGACAAGGGCCGGAAGTACATCGACGGCCTCTCCGGCCTGTTCGTGGTGCAGGTCGGCCACGGCCGCGCCGAGCTCGCCGAGGCCGCTGCCAAGCAGGCCAAGGAGCTCGCCTTCTTCCCGGTGTGGAGCTATGCCCACCCGAAGGCCGTCGAGCTGGCCGAGCGCCTGGCCAACTACGCCCCGGGCGACCTGAACAAGGTGTTCTTCTCCACCGGTGGCGGCGAGGCCGTCGAGACCGCGTGGAAGCTGGCCAAGCAGTACTTCAAGCTGACCGGCAAGCCCACCAAGTACAAGGTCATCTCGCGTGCGGTCGCCTACCACGGCACCCCGCAGGGCGCCCTGTCCATCACCGGCCTGCCGGGCCTGAAGGCCCCGTTCGAGCCGCTGGTGCCGGGCACCCACAAGGCCCCGAACACCAACATCTACCGCGCCCCGGCCTTCCTCGAAGGCCCGGACGGCACGGTCGACCCCGAGGCCTACGGCCGTTGGTGCGCCGATGAGATCGAGGTCGCGATCCTCAACGAGGGCGCCGAGACCGTCGCCGCCGTCTTCGTCGAGCCGGTGCAGAACGCCGGTGGCTGCTTCCCGCCGCCGCCCGGGTACTTCCAGCGCCTGCGCGAGATCTGCGACCGCCACGACGTGCTGCTGGTCTCGGACGAGGTCATCTGCGCCTTCGGCCGCCTGGGCACCATGTTCGGCGCCGACAAGTTCGGCTACCAGCCCGACATGATCACCTGCGCCAAGGGCATGACCTCGGGCTACTCCCCGATCGGCGCCACGATCATCTCGGACCGCCTGGCCGAGCCGTTCTACAAGGGTGACAACACCTTCCTGCACGGCTACACCTTCGGTGGCCACCCCGTCTCCTCCGCGGTGGCGCTGGCCAACCTCGACATCTTCGAGCGCGAGGGCCTGAACCAGCACGTGCTGGACAACGAGGCGAACTTCCTCGGCACCCTGAACAAGCTGCGCGACCTGCCGATCGTCGGCGACGTCCGCGGCAACGGGTACTTCTACGGCATCGAGCTCGTGAAGGACAAGGTCACCAAGGAGTCGTTCAACGACGACGAGGTCGAGCGCGTGCTCTACGGCTTCCTGTCGAAGGCCCTCTTCGACAACGGCCTGTACTGCCGTGCCGACGACCGTGGCGACCCGGTCGTCCAGCTGGCCCCGCCGCTGATCTCCGACCAGTCGACCTTCGACGAGATCGAGCAGATCCTGCGGACCAGCCTCACCGACGCGTGGGCCAAGATCTGACGACCTGATCTTTCTTCCCCACCCTCCGCCGAAGGGCGGTCCCGCCACCCGCGGGGCCGCCCTTCGGCGTCTCCTGCGTGATCTCTCCGACCAAACACGCCTGATTACAGGTGATTTGCCCCTGATGGACCAGTGCGCCGCCACCGCACCAGGTCCCGATCGTTCTAATCTGACGACTGTCATATCCCTGCGGCCACCCAGGATGGAACTTCATGTCAGCGGCCCCGCCTGACAACGACGTGCTGTGGGCCCGGGGGATCGTCAAGTCCCATCACGGCACCCCCGCCCTGCGCGGTATCTCGCTCGGCGTCCGAGAGGGCGAGGTACTGGCCGTCACCGGCCCGCGCGGCTCCGGCAAGAGCACGCTGCTCGGCTGTCTCTCCGCCCTCATCCCGATCGACGAGGGCGAGGTCTGGTTCAACAGCTCCCCCGTCCACACCCTCGGCCGGGGCGGCCGCGAGCGGCTGCGTCGCGACCGCTTCGGCTTCGTCGGCTCCGAACCGCACCTGGTCCCCGAACTGACCGCGCGGGAGAACGTCGCCCTGCCCCTGCTGCTGGCCGGCGCCGGCAATAAGGCCGCGTACACCGCCGCCACCGAGTGGCTGGAGCGGCTCGACATCGGCGACATCGCCCGGCTGCGGCCCGACCGGCTGCTGCAGAGCCAGCGCCAGCGGATCGCCGTCGCCCGCGCGCTCGCCCCACTGCCGCCGGTCGTCTTCGCCGACGACCCCACCGCCCCGCTGCACCGCGAGGCCGCGGACCAGGTCCTGCGGATACTGACCAGCGCGGCCCGCTCGCACCAGCTCACCCTCGTCCTGGCCACCCACGACCCCGAACTCGTCCGGTACGCGGACCGCGCCGTCGCCCTCGTCGACGGACGGCTGGCCGCCCCCGCCGCCCCCGTCCCGCGCGGCACGCCCGGACCCACCGGGACCGCCGCCGCACCGGGCGCCACCGGAGCGTCCGCCGGGTCGGCCACGCGCCGATGACGCCGCCCCGCCGCTGAAAGAGTCGACGTGTTCTATCTCCGTCTGGCCCGGGGCTACCGGGCGCCCGACCTCGGCCGCTGGCTGCTGACCGCGCTGGCCGGCGCGGTCGTCGCCGCCTTCCTGCTGCGAGCCCTCGGCCGGGCGATGAGCGACCCGGTGGGCGGCACCGACGCCGTCACCCGACTGCTCTGGTGCCTGCCACCGCTGGCCGCGGTCGCCTGGTTCGCCGCCGTGGCCGCCCGTGCGGTGCCGGCCCGACGCCCCGAGCGGATCGCCGGCCTCACCGCGGCCGGCGCCGGCCGCGCCCGGATCCGGGCCATGATCGCCGGCGAGGTCGCACTCGCCTGCACCCTCGGCTCCGCGCTGACCCTGCTGCTCTTCCTGGTCCTGCGCAACGACATCGCCGGTCCCTCGCTCGCCCCCGACGTCGGCATGGGCCTGCCGCTGCCGGCCGCCGCGCCGGTCACCCTGATCGCCCTCGTCCCGATCACCGCCGGGATCGCGGCCGCCGTCGCCGTGCCGATCGCCGAGACCCTGCCCGGTGGGCGCCAGCCCGCGCCGACCGGGTTCGGCCCGCTGCGGATCGCCCTGCCGATCGGACTGGTCGTGATCGGCCTCGCCCTCGAACTCATCGCGCTGCGCCCGGGCGCCGCCGCCGACGGCCGCCCGATCCACCTGCCGGCGGGGCTCGGCACCACCGGCATCGCCGCCCTCGGCGGCTGGGCCACGAGCGCCGTCGGCCTCGCGCTGCTCACCGGACCGCTGCTGTTCTGGACCGGACTGCTGCTCGCCGTCGGCCGGCCGACCCCCCTGCGGCTGCTCGCCGGACGGGGCCTGAGCGCGCAGGCCCGCCGGCTCGCACCTCCCCTGGCCGTCCTGACCCTGGCGGTCGCGGTGGTGCTCACCACCATCCGCTACTGGATCGGGGCGCCCGGCAGCGCCGACACCCTGCCGGCCGTCGAGGCATGCCTGGTGCTGACCTGCGCGGCGGCCGCCGTGGCGGCCCGGCTGGCCGAACTCCGCACCGCCCGCCGGGCCGTCGCCGGCGTGCTCCTGCGGATCGGTACCCCGCCCAGGCTGCTGTTCGGCGCGGTGGCCCTACGGGCCCTCGCGGTCGGCACCGTGCTGCTGGTCACCGGCGGGCTGACCGCCGCCCTCGCGGCGGCCGGCCTGCGCTGAGCCACCCCGGCCCGGGCCGGGCCGGGGTGGGTGCGGGTGCCTCGGGGCGTCCGGTGCTTCGCGCTGTCCGGTGCCTCAGCCGGCTGCGGCGAGCTGACCGCAGGCGCCGTCGATCTCCTGACCCCGGGTGTCGCGGACGGTGGTGGGCACGCCGTGCGACTGAAGCCGGCGGACGAACTCACGCTCGTCCTCGGGCCGGGAGGCCGTCCACTTGGAACCCGGCGTCGGGTTCAGCGGGATCAGGTTGACGTGCACCCGGTGGTTCTTGATCAGCCGGCCGAGCAGGTCCGCCCGCCACGCCTGGTCGTTGATGTCCTTGATCAGCGCGTACTCGATGGAGATCCGGCGGCCGGACTTCTCCGCGTAGTTCCACGCCGCGTCGAGCACCTCGGCGACCTTCCACCGGGTGTTGACCGGCACCAGCTCGTCGCGCAGCTCGTCGTCCGGGGCGTGCAGCGACAGCGCCAGGCGGCAGGAGAGGCCCTCGTCCGCGAGCCGGTTCATCGCCGGGACGAGGCCCACGGTGGAGACGGTGATCCCGCGCTGGGAGAGACCGAAGCCCTCCGGCGCCGGGTCGGTGAGCCGACGGATCGAGGCCAGCACGCGGTTGTAGTTCGCCAGCGGCTCGCCCATGCCCATGAAGACCACGTTCGAGAGGCGTGCCTCGCCGCCCGGGATCTCGCCCGCCTTGAGCGCGCGCATCCCGGCCGCGATCTGCTCGACGATCTCGCCGGTGGACAGGTTGCGGGTCAGCCCGGCCTGGCCGGTCGCGCAGAACGGACAGTTCATGCCGCAGCCGGCCTGCGAGCTGATGCACATCGTGACCCGGTCCGGGTAGCGCATCAGCACGGACTCGACGAGCGTGCCGTCGAACAGCTTCCAGAGGGTCTTGCGGGTGGTGTCTTCGTCGCAGGAGACGTGCCGGACCACCGACATCAGCTCGGGGAGCAGACCCTCGGTGAGCTTCTCCCGGCTGGCGGCGGGGATGTCCGTCCAGCTCGCCGGGTCGTTCGACATCCGGCCGAAGTAGTGGTTGGAGAGCTGCTTCGCGCGGAACGGCTGCTCGCCCAGCTCGGCGACGGCCTCCTTGCGCTCGGCGGGGCTCAGGTCGGCGAGGTGTCGCGGGGGCTTGGCGCCGCGCGGCGCGACAAAGGTGAGTTCTCCGGGCTTAGGCATGGTTCATCCAGTGTCGCAGACGTTCGGACGTCGTCAGACGGCGAAGGGCCCCGGACGCCTGGCGTCCGGAGCCCTCACTCACCGTCGCGGCCCGGCCGGCCGCGCTGTCCGGTCGTGCTGCCCGGTTTTCACGGGCCCGGGTGCGCTGCCCCGGCGCGCTGCGGGTGCGCGGTCGCAACCCACGGCCGGGCTCAGCTGCCGACGAAGGCCGCCAGCAGCAGCCACACCACCGGGGCGGTCGGCAGGAGCGAGTCCAGCCGGTCCATGATGCCGCCGTGGCCGGGCAGCAGCGTGCCCATGTCCTTGATGCCGAGGTCACGCTTGATCATCGACTCGCCCAGGTCGCCCAGGGTCGCGACGACGGCCGCGCAGCCGCCCAGGATCAGACCCTGCCACCAGCTGCCGTCGTCGATGATCAGCTGCATCAGCAGCGCGCCGGCCAGCATCGAGAGACCGATGCCACCGGCCAGACCCTCACGGGTCTTGCCCGGGCTGATCGTCGGGGCCAGCTTGTGCTTCCCGAACTTGTAGCCCACCGCGTAAGCCCCGGTGTCGCTGCAGACGGTGACGATCAGGAACAGCACGATCCGCTGCGGGCCGTCGTCCGCCGCCAGCATCATCGCCACGAAGGTGGCCAGGAACGGCACGTAGAAGGCGGTGAAGATGCCCGCCGTTATGTCCCGCAGGTAGTTCTCCGGCGGCTCGGCCATCCGCCAGACCATCACCGCCAGCCCGGTCAGCGCCAGCGAGGCCGCCGCCCACTGGACCCCGGCCCAGTAACCGGTGGCGATCATCGCGATGCCGCCCGCGACCAGCGGGACCAGCGGCGCCTTGATCTGCTTGCGCTCGGCCAGTCGGCTGGTCAGCTCCCAGATCCCGACCGACACGGCCGCCATCACCACGAAGAGGAACAGTGCCTTCACCACGAACAGCGAGGCGACGACCACCGTGCCGAGGCCGACGCCCACGCCTATCGCGGCCTGGAGGTTGCGACCGCCGCGCTGCTTGCGCGGCTGCGGCTGCGGGTCGGGCTGGGCCACGGGTGTCTCCTGCCCTGGGTGGGACAACGGCACAGGGTGGGGCTGCCCGGCCGCCGGGTGGCTCTGCGGCGGCGCGGGATACGCCGGGGCCCCCGGGTACGGCGGACCGCCGCGGCCGGGGGTGGGGGCGGCGGCGTCGGTGATCGCGCGCAGCACGACCGTCTCCGCCGCACCCGGCACCGCCGTTTCGGGCTGCTCGTCCCGGAACAGCGGGCCGCTCAACCGCCCGGCCTCCCGGGTCGGCCCCTCGGCGGGGTCGGGCCCTGGGTCGGCCGGTACGGGGGGCATGACCTGAGTCTCCTCCGCGGCACCGCCCCAGTACACCGGAGGCTGCTGCGAGTGACCCGTTCGGTGGCCGGGGTCACCCGCAGCGCCCGGTGCGGCCGGCTGCGACGCGTGCGCGGGCCGGTACGGGGGGTGCGGCTGGTACTGCTGGTACTGCTCGTCGGATGGGCCCCAGTAGCCAGGGGCGTCAGGGGCGTCGTTCATCAGACTTCGAGCAGCTCGGCTTCCTTGTGCTTCAGCAGCTCGTCGACGGCGGCCACGTACTTCGCCGTGGTGTCGTCGAGCTCCTTCTCGGCGCGGCGGCCGTCGTCCTCACCGATCTCGCCGTCCTTGACCAGCTTGTCGATGCCGTCCTTGGCCTTGCGGCGCACGGAGCGGATCGAGACCTTGGCGTCCTCGCCCTTGCCGCGGGCGACCTTGATGTACTCGCGGCGGCGCTCCTCGGTGAGCTCGGGGAGCACCACCCGGATGATGGACCCGTCGTTGGAGGGGTTGACGCCCAGGTCGGAGTCGCGGATCGCCTGCTCGATGGCCTTCAGCGCGGTCTTGTCGAACGGCGCGACGACCGCCATCCGCGGCTCCGGCACGGAGAAGGAGGCCAGCTGGTTGATCGGCGTCACGGCACCGTAGTACTCGGCCACGATCTTGGCGAACATCGCCGGGTGCGCGCGGCCGGTCCGAATGGCGGCGAAGTCGTTCTTGGCGACCTCGACGGCCTTCTCCATCTTCTCCTCGGCCTCGAGGAGGGTCTCTTCGATCACTGTGTACTCCCTGTCCGGTTCATCTGCTGTTGTCCCGACCGGTCTCGGCGTCCGAACCGGTCGCGGTGCGGACGCCGGCGAACACGGTTTCGGCGGCGTCCCGTACGGCTGATTGCTGCTCAGGCCCGGACAGAATCCTGGCTGATGAGTGTGCCGATCTTCTCACTCTTCACCGCACGCGCGATATTGCCCTCCGCCAGCAGCTCGAAGACGAGCATCGGGAGGTTGTTGTCCTTGCACAGCGTGATCGCGGTGAGGTCGGCGACCTTGAGGTCGCGCGCGATGACCTCGGAGTACTCCAGCGCGTCGAACTTGACCGCGTCCGGGTTGGTCCGGGGGTCGGAGTCGTAGACGCCGTCCACACCGTTCTTGCCCATCAGCAGCACGTCCGCGTGGATCTCCAGCGCACGCTGGACGGCCGTGGTGTCGGTGGAGAAGTAGGGCATGCCCATACCCGCACCGAAGATCACCACACGGCCCTTCTCCAGGTGCCGGACGGCGCGCAGCGGCAGGTACGGCTCGGCGACCTGGCCCATGGTGATCGCGGTCTGGACCCGGGTCTCGATTCCCTCCTTGACCAGGAAGTCCTGCAGCGCCAGGCAGTTCATCACGGTGCCGAGCATGCCCATGTAGTCGGAGCGGGCCCGGTCCATACCGCGCACCTGCAGCTCGGCGCCACGGAAGAAGTTGCCACCACCGATGACCACCGCGACCTCGGTACCGGCGCGAACGACCGTGGCGATCTCACGGGCGATCGCGTGCACGACGTCCGGGTCGACGCCGAGCCCGCCACCACCGGCGAAGGCCTCACCGGACAGCTTCAGCAGCACCCGGCGGGGCGAGCCGGCCTGGGGGTCCTGCGCGGTCTCCTGCGTCTCCTGCATGGACTTCTCCTTCTACACCTACTGGTTCACAGGCGCGGGTGTGCGGATCCCCGGCCTGCGCGTACACGCGAGGAGGCCACTGCCGCGGGAACCGGTACGGTGTCCTGCACGGCAATGGCCTCCTCGTCGTTCATGGTGCCGACGCGGCCCGCCCATAGACGGATGACGCTGGGTGAGCCCGTTCGGCGCGTCCCTCCCGCCCTGGTCAGCGGGCGGGGGCGGTTCCCAGCCTAAGCGTGCCGGGAGTCCGGTGGAACGTGGCTCAGGCGCCGACGCGGAATCGGGCGAAGCGCTTGAGGGCGACGCCGTTCTCCTCGAGAACCTTGGCGACGGTCTTCTTGTTGTCCTTGGCGAAGGCCTGCTCCAGAACGGAGTTCTCCTTCACGAAGCCCGTGACGCGACCCTCGACGATCTTCGGCAGGGCGGCCTCCGGCTTGCCCTCCTCGCGAGCGGTGGCCTCGGCGACGCGGCGCTCGTTCTCGATCTCCTCGGCCGGGATCTCCTCACGGGAGAGGTACTTCGGCGCGAAGGCGGCGATGTGCTGCGCGACGTCCTTGGCGACCTCGGCGTTCTCCTTGTCCAGCTCGACGAGGACGCCGACGGCCGGCGGCAGGTCGGGGCTGGTCTTGTGCAGGTAGACCGCGACGAAGCCGTCACCGGAGAACTGGGCGAAGCGACGGAAGACGATCTTCTCGCCCAGGGTCGCGTTGGCCTCGTCCACGAACTGCTGGACGGTCTTGCCGGCCTCGATCTCGGAGGCCAGCGCGGCGTCCAGGTCGGCCGGCGCGGTGGCGGCGACGTGGGCGGCGATCGCGTCGGCGACCTTGACGAAGTTGTCACCCTTGGCGACGAAGTCGGTCTCGCAGTTGAGCTCGACCAGAACGCCGGACTTCTTGTCCTCGGCGATCACGGAGGCGACGGCGCCGTTGGAGGCGTCACGGCCCTCGCGCTTGGCAACGCCCTTCTGGCCCTTGATGCGCAGGAGCTCGACGGCCTTGTCGACGTTGCCCTCGGCCTCGTCCAGAGCCTTCTTGCAGTCCATCATGCCGGCGCCGGTGAGCTCACGGAGCTTCTTGACGTCCGCGGCGGTGAAGTTCGCCATGGTGTGAATCTCTTCTCGCGTCTCGCGTGTCTGCGTGGAGTTGCGCCGGAGCCGATGGTTCGGCTCCGGCGCGGGAGAGAGGGGCACCTACCGGTGTCGTACCGGTGGGTGCCCCTCACCCTTGGTACGTCAGGCCTGCTCGGCCGGGGCCTCGTCAGCGGCCGGAGCCTCGGCGGCGGGGGCCTCGACCTCAGCGGCAGCCTCGGCGGCGGGAGCCTCGACCTCGGCGGCAGCCTCGGCGGCCGGGGCCTCCTCAGCCTTCGTCTCGCCCTCGAGGATGTCCTTCTCCCAGTCGGCCAGCGGCTGGTCGGCACCCGGCTCGACCTTGGCGTCGCCCTTGGCGACACCAGCGCGGGACTTGAGGCCCTCGGCGACGGCGTCGGCGATCACGCGGGTCAGCAGGGTGACGGAGCGGATCGCGTCGTCGTTGCCCGGGATCTTGTAGTCGACCTCGTCGGGGTCACAGTTGGTGTCGAGGATGGCGACGACCGGAATGTTGAGCTTCCGGGCCTCGCCGACCGCGATGTGCTCCTTCTTGGTGTCCACGATCCAGACAGCGCTGGGAACGCGCTGCATGTCGCGGATACCACCGAGGGTCTTCTCCAGCTTGTCGTGCTCGCGCTGGAGGACCAGGAGCTCCTTCTTGGTGAGGCCGGAGCCGGCCACGTCCGAGAAGTCCAGCTCGCCGAGCTCCTTGAGGCGCTGCAGACGCTTGTAGACGGTCGAGAAGTTGGTCAGCATGCCGCCGAGCCAGCGCTGGTTCACGTAGGGCATGCCCACGCGGGTGGCCTGCTCGGCGATGGCCTCCTGGGCCTGCTTCTTCGTGCCGACGAAGAGGACGCTGCCGCCGTGGGCAACGGTCTCCTTGATGAACTCAAAGGCGCGGTCGATGTAGTTCAGCGACTGCAGGAGGTCGATGATGTAGATGCCGTTGCGCTCGGTGATGATGAAGCGCTTCATCTTCGGGTTCCAGCGGCGGGTCTGGTGACCGAAGTGGACGCCGCTCTCCAGCAGCTCCCGCATCGTGACGACGGCCATAGCCGTACTCCTAAGGTGTTGCGCCCGGCTCCCGCGCAGTCGACGTCGTGGTTCGCGCGGTGGCGCTCCCCGCTCGGCGTCTGCGTACGGCCGGGTCAGGCTCGGTTTTGTCCGTGGCAGCCAGGTGACAGCCACGCCTGACGCCCCGAACGTGCCGAGCCGCTTCGGCCCGAGCGGTCCGGGGACCGGTTCGGGCTCGGCGGACCGAGCGGCACTCGCACCTGGCGGGGGCGGCGGCTGAGCCGCATCGTCCACCGGTGGCGGGGCGTGCGAAGTCGACCCGGCGGACCGGGTCGCGTGTGAAGTGTACGGGAAGCGCCGAGCAGCGGGCGACTCCACAGGGACCGAAGCTCGGCGGGGAGGCGGGTGGGACGGCTGGTGGGGCGGGTCGGCGAAGGTGCTCCGGGCCGCCGCGCCGGGCCGGACCGGGCCGGACTGGGCCACTGCGGAAGCCTGCTCGGGAGCGCGTCACCCGTTGGGAGGACAGCGGCTGTCCACAGGGGTCGGTTATCCACAGGAATCGGAGCGAGGGTGGTCGGCTCCGCGTCCTGCGGAGAGCCTCGGCGGCATGACGACTGCCCTCGGTGCCATCACTGCCTCCACTTCCTCCGGCCGCTCTCGTGCCTTCGCCGGCGCGGTGGGCGTCACGTCGCGCGACGGCGTGGGCGTGGTCGCCGCACTGGCGCTGCCCCCACCGTTCGGGCCCGGGCCCGGGCGCAACCATCGGCTGCTGCTCGCGCTCCTCGCGGTGACAGCCCTGCTGCTGACCGTCCTGCCCGGGTCGGTGGGCCACGCCGCGGCGGTGAAGGGAAGAGGCGTGCGCGATGCCGCCGGTGGTGGGGTGGTGAACGCCGGCGGCGCTGGCGCGGATGTCGGCCCCGGTGCCGGCGCGGGTCCTGGCTCCGGTCCCGGGCCCGGTCCCGGAAGGGTCTGGCCGGTGGGCGGTCCTGGTGCGCTGATCAAGCGGTTCGAGGCACCGGCCAAGGCGTGGGCCGCCGGGCACCGGGGCGTGGATCTCGCCGCCGGCGGCGGTGCGGACATCCGGTCGGCAGCCCCCGGGGTGATCTCGTTCTCCGGCTTGGTGGCGGGCCGACCGGTGGTCACCGTCACGCACCCGGCCTCCGGCACTCCGCCGCTTCGGACCACCTACCTGCCCGTCTCCGGGACCCTCACCGTCGGCACCACCGTCCTGGCCGGAGAGGTGATCGGGCAGCTCACCCCGGGCGCCGCTCACTGCGCGGGCCGCGACTGCCTCCACTGGGGGCTGCTGCGCGGCGACCGGTACCTCGACCCCCTCGCGCTGTTCGGCGCCGGTACGGCCCGGCTGCTCCCGCTCGGGCGGGGGCGGTGAAGCCGGCTCGGGCGGGGGCGGTGAAGCCGGCTCGGGTCAGCTCCCGCCCAGGCCGTGCAGCGCGAGCGCGACAGCGGCGTCGGCGATCACGTCCGGGCTCTCGGCCGGTCCGCCCGTCGCGCGCTGCTCGGCCTGCCGAACGGCGGCTTCCACGATCCCCTGGAGCAGGCCCGCCGCCAGCCGCGGCTGCTCATGACCGAGGTCCTGGAGTGCCTGGACCACCAGGCCGACGAGTTTGCCGTGGGCCGCCCGGATCCGCTCCCGGGCCGCCTCGTCGAGTTCCAGCGCCGAGATCGCCGCCACTGCCCGGTGCCGAGGATCCCCGGCCAGCGCGAGCTGACCTCGGACATAGGCCTCGATCCGGGCCGCCGCAGTGTCGCAGCTCTCCATCCCGGCCTCGATCTCGGCAGCCCAGAGCGGGAAGTCGACCTCGCAGAGCAACTCGACCACGGCGGCACGGGAACGGAAGTACTCGTAGACCGAGGAGCGCGCCAGACCGGTCCGCGCCGCGAGCGCGGGGAAGGTCAGGGCATCCATTCCCCCCTCGGTGAGCAGGCTGCGGGCAGCATCGAGGAGGGCTGCGCGCTGCAGCTGTCGGTGCTCGGCCAGAGTGGCCGCTCGGATCTTCGGCACTGTCCCACTGTACGGAGCCCTACACGCCACCGATACGGCGCCGCGCATTGACGGGGAGACGGCCGGGCACGGACAGGCACGGACGGGCGGGAAAGCCCGGTGGACCAGCCCGGCAACACGCTCAAGCTCCGCAGCTCACGGCACGGGGCACACGGCTCAGCAGGTCACGGCACGGGCCGGCTTGCACGGCTCGGCGCGCGAGGTCGCCGCGGAGGCCGCGGACGCCCCCGACACCGCGCGGTGCTACCGGATGTCCGACAGCTTGGCTCGCAGCTGCAACACCGATTTGGTGTGGATCTGGCTGACCCGGCTCTCCGTCACCCCCAGCACCTGACCGATCTCCGCGAGGGTGAGGCCCTCGTAGTAGTAGAGCGTCACGACGGTCTTCTCCCGTTCGGGCAGGGTGTTGATCGCCTGTGCCAGCAGCCTGCGCAGCTCCCGGTCCTCGGCCACCTCCACGGGGTTGTCCGCGCCGCGGTCCTCCAGGGTGTCGCCCAGGCTCGGCCGGTCCCCGCCCTCGCCCACGGGGTGGAGCAGCTCGTCCAGTGCCACCACGTTGGCGAGGGAGAGCTGACTGAAGATGGCGTGCAGGTCCTCGATCGCGATGCCCATCTCGGCGGCGACCTCGGGCTCGTGCGGAGTACGGCGCAGCCGGGCCTCCAGCGTCGCGTACGTCCGCTCGACCGCCTTCGCCTTCTGCCGCACCGAGCGCGGGATCCAGTCCAGTGCCCTCAGCTCGTCGATGATCGCGCCACGGATCCGGCTGATCGCGTAGGTCTCGAACTTGATGGCCCGATCGATGTCGAACTTCTCGATCGCGTCGATCAGCCCGAAGACTCCTGAGGAGACGAAGTCGGCCTGTTCGACGTTGGAGGGCAACCCGACCCCGACCCGGCCCGCCACGTATTTGACGAGTGGTGAGTAATGCAGGATCAGCTGCTCCCGCAGCCGCTGGTCACCCGTCTCCTTGTAGGAGCGCCAGAGCACTTCCAGCGCTGTGCGTTCATGGCCGCCGGGCTCCCGCCGGGGCGCCGGCGTCTCGACGGGCGCGGGCGCCGGCCCCTCACCTGGGTCCCGGTCCTGGACCTGGACCGGGGCCTGGTCTGGTCCGGGGACGCCGGGCGCGTCGGGGGTGGCGGCGGCGTCGGGCGCGTCGGCGGCGGCGACGCCAGCGGTGGCGGCGGCGGCCGCCTCGGGGACATCAGGCGTACCGGGCTCGTCCGGCCGACCGGTGTACGCGCCGGCGTGCGCCGGTCGCCCACCCTGCCGGGCCAGGGCCCCCATCGCACCCGTCGCCTTGGGCGGGAACTCGGTCACGGGACGCCGCTCGGTCCGCGGCCCTCCCGAGGACCGGGCGCCACCGGTCACTCTGTGTCCGGGAATGTGTGTGGGCATGCGTTGGTCTGCGCCGTTCTGCCGAGTCATGTGCTGATAGGGAAGGCATGGCGAGCGTAGCGTGACCGACTCACTGCAATGTGCTACCGCCACTCGGTCGTCCCCCGATCCGGTGGCGTTCGTGTCGTCGCGGCCCCGCGCAGGGGGGCGGACGCCGTGGCCACCGATCCACCTCCCCATCACCCGCCTGCCACTACTCCCCGGGCGCGTCCCGATTCGTCCTGATCGACCCCGGTCGGTCACCTCCCCCGCACCAACCGCCAGTGGGCGCCGTGCCGCTCCACGAAACCGAGCGACCCCAACTCGTAGAGGCGCTGGAGCACTTCGTCCGGCGGGAGCCCCGACTGCCGGGCCAATCGCTCGACCGGCGAACCCTCCGCCGTGGCCGGCACGGCCTCCAGCACTCTCGCCAGGGCCGGCTCCAGGAGGTCCCTCGGCAGCACCGGCCCGCTGTGCCGCGGTGCGAGATCGTCACCGATCGCCCCGATCAGTTCGGCGACCTCGGCCGCGTCGGTGACCAGCGTGGCACCACCGCGGATCAGGGCGTGAACTCCGGCCGAAAGCTCCGAGGTCACCGGCCCGGCGACACCCATCGTGTGGCGGTTGAGGTCACGGGCTCGTCTGGCCGTGCTCAGCGCCCCGCTGCGCAACGCCGCCTCGACCACCACCGTGCCCCGGGTGAGCGCCGCGATCACACGATTGCGCAGCACGAACCGGAACCTGTTCGGGTGTTCCCCCGGCGGAAGCTCGCTCAGCAACAACCCCTGGGAGGCGATCCGACTGATCAGCTGGGCGTTGCCCCTCGGGTAGGCCACATCGACACCGCAGGCGAGGACCCCGATGCTCTGGGCTTGATCCGCTTTGACGGACACTCCTGATCAGGGGCTTCGGCCCCGGAAGGATGATGTCCATCATGGAGAGCATGGGGAAGAAGAAGCCGA
>NZ_JBFAJO010000087.1:0-33757 GCF_040655255.1 Kitasatospora sp. NPDC050463 | reverse complement strand
TGGGCAGGACGCCCTCGCCGAGGCGGGTGACGAACGCCACCCGGGTGCCGGAGGCCTCCTCCACGCCGCGCGCACTAGGCTCGGCCAGGTGAGCAACGGACCTTCTTTCCCCGACCTGCGTGGCGCTGCCACCGGTGTCGGATCGCTGCCCGGCACCGACGCGCGGGAGGCTGCCAGGACGTCCACCGGGGCGCTGGAGCGGCTGCCGTTCCTGCCCGAACTGCCCGCCCGAGGGCCGGGCGCCGACATGATCGGGCGCAGCGCCGGCCTGCTGGTCGAACTGTTCGCGCAGACCGAGCCCAGCGGTTGGCGCTTCACCGACCGCCCGGGCCGCGACACCCGGCGGGCCCGTGCCTGGCTCGGCGAGGACCTCGACGCGCTGGAGGAGTTCACCCAGGGCTACCAAGGTGCGCTCAAGGTGCAGGCCGTCGGGCCGTGGACGCTGGCCGCCTCGATCGAGCTGAAGTACGGCGAGAAGGCGCTCGCCGACCGCGGCGCCTGCCGTGACATCGCCGGCTCGCTCACCGAGGGGCTGCGCCGCCACCTCGCCGAGGTCCAACGCAGGATTCCCGGCGCGGAGGTCGTGCTCCAGCTCGACGAGCCCTCGCTGCCCGCGGTGCTGACCGGCGGAGTGAAGACCGCCAGCGGCTTCCAGCGGCTGCGCTCGGTCGACCGCCAGGTCGCCGAGGAGGCGCTTCGCGAGGTGATCCGCAGCGTCGACGTGCCGGTGGTGGTGCACTGCTGCGCGCCGGCCGTGCCGCTGCCGCTGCTGCGTCGGGCCGGGGTGGTCGGGGTGTCGCTGGACTTCTCGCTGCTGACGGAACGTGAGGACGAGGACCTCGGCGAGGCGATCGAGGCGGGCACCGTGATCCTCGCCGGTGTCGTCCCCTCCACTGACCAGGCAGTGTCGGACCCGGCCGGTAGTGTCCAGGGTGTCAGGACGTTGTGGCGCAGGCTCGGGTTCGCCCCGGAGCTGCTGGGTCGCCGTGTGCTGGTGACGCCCACCTGCGGGCTGGCCGGGGCCTCCCCGTCCTATGCGCGCACGGCTCTGTCACACAGCGTGAGGGCGGGCCAGAGCCTGGTGGACAACCCGGAATGAGAAGTTGACGGAGGGCTTGCGGTGGTGGCTGTCGAGGGCTGGGAGGACGTTCCGGCGGAGGTCCGCAGGCGGCACGCCGAGCTGGCGGCCGAGATCGAGGACCATCGCGCCCGGTACTACGAGCAGGACGCGCCGGTCGTCAGCGACGCCGAGTTCGACACGCTGATGCGCACGCTGGAGGGGCTGGAGGCCGAGCACCCGGGGCTGGTCACGCCGGACTCGCCCACCCAGCGGGTCGGTGGCGCGCCCACCGGGCTGTTCGCCCCGGTCGAGCACCGGGAGCGGCTGCTCAGCCTGGACAACGCGATGGACGACGACGAGCTCGCCGCCTGGGTCGAGCGCGTCGCCGCCGAGCTGGCCGGCATCGACTACCACTATCTCTGCGAGCTCAAGGTGGACGGCCTGGCCGTCAACCTCACCTACGAGAAAGGCCAGTTGGTACAGGCGGCGACCCGCGGCGACGGCCGGGTCGGCGAGGACATCACCGCCAACGTCCGCACCATCAAGGAGATCCCGCACCGGCTCAAGGGCGACGACGTCCCCGAGCTGGTGGAGATCCGGGGTGAGGTCTACTTCCCGACCGACGCCTTCGAGGCGCTCAACGCCTCGTTCGCCGAGGAGAACGAGCGCCGCCGGGTGGAGAACGAGGAGCGGGCCAAGGAGGGCAAGCGCCCCCGGGCGATGATCCGGCTCTTCATGAACCCGCGCAACGCCGCCGCCGGCTCGCTCCGCCAGAAGGACCCGCTGGTCACCGCCTCCCGGCCGTTGCACATGGTGGTGCACGGCATCGGCGCGCGGGTCGGCCTCGACATCGACAACCAGTCGCACGCCTATCAGCTGCTGCACGACTGGGGCCTGCCCACCGCCCGGCACAACAGGGTGGTGGGGAGCCTCGACGAGGTCCGCGCCTTCATCCGGCACTTCGGCGAGCAGCGGCACTCGGTCGAGCACGAGATCGACGGCGTGGTCGTCAAGGTGGACGAGATCGCCCTGCAGGGCCGGCTCGGCTCCACCTCCAAGTCCCCGCGCTGGGCGATCGCCTGGAAGTACCCGCCGGAGGAGGTCACCGGCACGCTGGCCGAGATCAAGATCGGCATCGGGCGGACGGGTCGGGCCACCCCGTACGCGGTGCTGGCCGAGCCGGTCAAGGTGGCCGGTTCGATGGTCCAGTACGCGACGCTGCACAACCAGGACGTGGTGAAGGCCAAGGACGTCATGCTGGGCGACACCGTGGTGCTGCGCAAGGCCGGCGACGTCATCCCGGAGATCCTCGGCCCGGTCTACGACCTGCGGGACGGCACCGAGGTGCCGTTCGTGATGCCCTCGCACTGCCCCGAGTGCGGCGAGGAGCTGCGCCCGATGGCCGAGGGGGACATCGACCTGCGGTGCCCCAACGCGCAGTTCTGCCCGGCCCAGATCCGCGAGCGGATCGCCTTCCTCGGCGGGCGCTCGGCGCTGGACATCGAGGGCCTGGGCTACGTCGCGGCGACGGCGCTGACCCAGCCGCTGGCCCCGGCCGAGGCGCCGGTGGGGAACGAGGGCGACATCTTCGGCCTGACGGTGGAGCAGCTGCTGCCGATCAAGGTGCTGGTGCGCGACCAGAAGACCGGTATGCCCAAGCTCGACGACGAGACCGGCGAGGAGAAGGAGGTGTTCTTCTTCGCCACCACCACCGGGGCGCCGAAGAAGAACACCGGGGTGCTGCTCGACAACATCGAGAAGGCCAAGGACCGCCCGCTCTGGCGCTTCCTCAACGGCCTCTCGATCCGGCACGTGGGCCCGGTGGCGGCCCAGGACCTGGCCAGGGAGTTCCGCGACCTGGACGCGATCTTCGCGGCGAGCGAGGAGCGGCTGGCCGCGACCGACGGCGTCGGCACGGGCACCGCGCGGTCGATCATCGAGTGGTACCAGGTCGGCTGGCACCGGGAGATCGTGGAGAAGTGGCGGGCGGCCGGCGTCCGCTTCACCGAGGAGGCCACCGAGGAGGAGGGCGAGCGTCCGCTGGAGGGGCTGACCGTCGTGGTCACCGGCACGCTGGCCGGGCACACCCGGGACGGCGCCAAGGAGGCGCTGACCTCGCGCGGAGCGAAGGTGACCGGATCGGTGTCCAAGAAGACCGATTTTGTGGTCGCTGGTGACAATCCTGGTTCTAAATACGACAAGGCCGTTCAGCTCGGGCTGCCGGTCCTGGACGACGCGGGCTTCACGGTGCTGCTGGAGCAGGGGCCGGAAGCGGCGCGCGGGCACCTGGGCCTGCCCGAACCGGAGGCCGCCGCCGAGGCCGCCGGGCAGGCGCCGGCCGAAGGATGACCCGAACGCGGGGCCGTTGAGTCCGTCTTGTTATCGTCCTGATGCAACGTCACCGGGTGCCGCGCGGTGAAAGCGGGCATTGTGTCACTGTGCGGCCCCCGAACGCGGTGGCGCGCTCCCGGTTGTCCGAAAGTCTGCCCGCCGGGTGGACCCCGGAATACCCTGGAGCGCAACAGAGTGTCAGCAGGGGTGGGGGCACCGGCTGAGCCGGTCTCCGCGGGGTCGCTCATGCCCGGCAGCTGCCGGCACCAGTACGGTGCCTCACCGTAAGGCGGCCTGACGGGGCGGGCCCGACGGAGGACAGGGCTTATGGATCGTACGACCGGCGGTGCGCCCACACGCCCGCCGCAGGGGGTGGCGGGTGCGGTCCTGCTGCTCGGTGTCCTGCTGGCCGGCGCCGCACCGCTCATCCCGCTGGCCGTCCTGGTCTACCGCTACGAGCCCGAGCTGCTTCCGCTGTTCGCGGTGCCGCTGGCCGTCCTGGTCGCGGCCTGGCGGATCGCCCGGGACCGGGCCCGGGACCAGCTCACCGACCCGCTGACGGACCTGCCCAACCGTCAGGCCCTGTTACTGGCCGCCCAGGAGGCCATCGCCGAGCACGAACAGGGGTACAGCGTCGGCCTCATCCTGCTCGACCTCGACCGGTTCAGGTCGCTCAACGACACGCTCGGCCACACCGCCGGCGACCGGCTGCTGGTGCACATCGCCCGCCGGCTGCACCGGGCCCTGCGCTCCGGCGCGTCCGGCGGCGCCGGCCGGGAGACGATCGACGACGTCTTCGCCGGAATGCCCCGGGACTACCGGCGCGGCCGCCCGATGGTGGCCCGGATGGGCGGCGACGAGTTCGCCGTCCTGCTGCCCGGCGTCGGCTGCCCCAACACCCTGGAGCGGATCGCCAAGGCGCTGATCGCCGAGCTGGCCGCGCCGATCCGCCTCGACGGGCTGCTGCTCGTCCTGGAGGCCAGCGCCGGTGTCTGCGTCTACCCGCAGCACGCCCAGGACGCCGAGTCGCTGCTGCGCCGCGCCGACGTGGCGATGGGCCACGCCCAGCGCGGCTGCACCTCCGTCGAGCAGTACGACGAGGCCCAGGACGCCGACACGCCGTACCGGATCGGGCTGCTCGGCGATCTGCGGCGGGCCCTGGAGACCGGCGAGGTGCAACTGCACTACCAGCCCAAGGTGGCCTTCGACGGCCGGGTGGTCGGGCTGGAGGCGCTGCTGCGGTGGGAGCGGCCCGGCCAGGGCAAGGTCTCGCCGGACGAGTTCGTCGGGCTCGCCGAGTCCAGCGGCCTGATGCCCCGGCTGACCGACTACGTGCTGGAGGCGGCCGTCGGCCAGCTCGCCTCCTGGCGCGAGCAGGGCCTCCAGGTGCAGGTCGCGGTGAACGTCTCACCGCGGGACGTGCTGAACCCCGGTTTCGCCCAGCGGGTCGCCGGGCACCTGGTCCGCCACCAGGTGCCGGCCCACGCGCTCCAGCTGGAGATCACCGAGCGGCTGCTGCTGGACGACTCCCGGCGGGCCGCCGACACCCTGGCCGAGCTGCGCGGCTACGGCGTCGGGATGTCCCTGGACGACTTCGGGACCGGCCACTCCTCGCTGGTGCGGTTGCGCAGCCTGCCGGTCGGCGAGCTGAAGATCGACCGCTCCTTCGTCTCCCGGATGGTCGCCGACGACCACGACGCGGCCGTGGTCCGTTGCTCGGTGGAGCTGGCCCACTCGCTGGGCCTGACCGTGGTGGCCGAGGGCGTGGAGGACGACGAGACCTGGGAGCGGCTGCACCGGATGGGTGTGGACGCCGTCCAGGGCTGGCTGGTCTCCGCGGCCCTGCCGGCCGAGCAGGCCACCGCCTGGCTCCGGGTGCACCGCACCGGCGCCCCGCCGGTCGAGCGCCTCACCGCGGCCGGACACCTGCCGCCGGCGATCCAGCCGGTGATAAAGCCGGGCATCCAGCCCGTGCTGCCGCCGGTCATCCCGCCGGTGCTGCCGCCGGTGGTCCAGGCGGTGCAGGCCGCCCACCTGGAGATCCAGACCCCGGGCACGCCGAGGTGGGCCCCGACGAGGCCCCAGTAGGGGGCCGGGGAGCGGGCCCGGGCCCGCTCCCGTCGCGGCGGTCGACCGCCGTGACCGGCCCCGGGGGACACTCGTTGGCCGGTGGCCGGGCCGGGCCCCATAGGATGGGGCCACAGACCAAGAGGACGGGAGCGCCGAGCCGGCTGCTCCTGCCCGGGCCCGGCACCGCCTGACCGCAGCGCCGGGTCTCACCAGAACTCACCCTTGAGGATCGCTGCATGCCTGGCATCACGCGCGAGGAGGTCGCCCACCTCGCTCGGCTGTCGCGTCTTGAGTTGCAGGCCGAAGAGCTGGACCACTTCGCCGAGCAGCTCGACGTGATCATCGGCGCGGTCGCCCGCGTTTCCGAGGTCGCCGGACAGGACGTCCCGCCGACCTCCCACCCGCTCCCGCTGACCAACGTCATGCGTGCGGACGAGGTGCGACCGTCGCTCACCCCGGAGCAGGCGCTGTCCGGCGCCCCCGCCGCCGAGGAGCAGCGTTTCCGTGTGCCGCAGATCCTCGGGGAGGACTGACCCAATGACCGACCTGATCCGTTACACCGCGGCCGAGACCGCGAGCGCCATCGCCAAGGGCGAGGTCTCCGCCGTCGAGGTCGCCCAGGCGCACCTGGACCGCATCGGCGCCGTCGACAAGAAGGTCAACGCCTTCCTGCACGTCGACACCGAGGGCGCGCTGAGCGCCGCCAAGGCCGTGGACGACAAGCGCGCCAAGGGCGAGGAGCTCGGCCCGCTGGCCGGCGTCCCGCTCGCGCTCAAGGACGTCTTCACCACCAAGGGCGTGCCGACCACCTGCGGCTCCAAGATCCTCGAAGGCTGGATCCCGCCGTACGACGCCACCCTGACCACGCGTCTCAAGGACGCCGGCGTGGTGATCCTCGGCAAGACCAACATGGACGAGTTCGCGATGGGCTCCTCCACCGAGAACTCCGCCTACGGCGCCACCGGCAACCCGTGGGACCTCAGCCGCATCCCCGGCGGCTCCGGCGGTGGCTCGGCCGCCGCGCTGGCCGCCTTCGAGGCCCCGCTGGCGATCGGCACCGACACCGGTGGCTCGATCCGCCAGCCCGGCGCCGTCACCGGCACCGTCGGCGTGAAGCCCACCTACGGGTCGGTCTCCCGCTACGGCCTGGTCGCGTTCTCCTCCTCGCTGGACCAGGGCGGCCCGTGCGCCCGCACCGTGCTCGACGCGGCGCTGCTGCACGAGGCGATCGCCGGCCACGACCCGCTGGACTCGACCTCGATCGACGCGCCCGTCCCGGCCGTGGTCGAGGCCGCCAAGCTGCGCGACGTGCGCGGCATGCGGATCGGCGTGGTCAAGGAGTTCGCCGGCGAGGGCTACCAGGCCGGCGTCATGCAGCGGTTCAACGAGTCCGTCGAGCTGCTGCGCGAGCTGGGCGCCGAGGTCGTCGAGGTCTCCTGCCCGTCGTTCACGCTGGCGATGCCCGCGTACTACCTGATCGCGCCCAGCGAGGCCTCGTCCAACCTGGCCCGCTTCGACGCGATGCGCTACGGCCTGCGGGTCGGCGACGACGGCACCCGCTCCGCCGAGGACGTCACCGCCCTCACCCGCGAGGCCGGCTTCGGCCCCGAGGTGAAGCGCCGGATCATCCTCGGCACCTACGCCCTCTCCTCGGGCTACTACGACGCCTACTACGGCTCGGCCCAGAAGGTCCGCACGCTCATCTCGCGCGACTTCGACGCCGCCTTCGCCGGCGTGGACGTGCTGGTCTCCCCGACCACCCCGACCACCGCCTTCCCGATCGGCGAGCGCGCCGACGACCCGCTGGCGATGTACCTGGCCGACCTCTGCACGATTCCGTCGAACCTCGCGGGCAACGCGGCCATGTCGCTGCCCTGCGGGCTCGCGCCGGAGGACAATCTCCCGGTCGGCCTGCAGATCATCGCACCCGCGATGGCGGACGACCGCCTGTACCGCGTGGGCGGCGCCGTCGAGGCCGCACTCAACGACAAGTGGGGGCACACCCTGCTGGAGGAGGCACCGGCACTGTGAGCAAGCTCGAAAAGGCGAAGGGCTTCAAGCACTCCAAGCCCGGCCTGTGGCTGTCCATCGGCACCAGCGCGTTCGGCGCGATCTCGATCGCCAAGGACGTGAAGAAGGCCCGCGGCGAGAACGACACGCTCAAGCTGATCAACGCCCTGGTCGGTGCCGCGGCCCTGGTCACCGGCACCGCCCTGCTGGTGCGCGAGCTGCGCCGACTGGGCGACGACGACGTGCTGCTGGGCTGAGAAAGCCCTCGGCCCGGCCGCGCGCCACCGTGCGCGGCCGGGCCCGTACCTCCACAGACTTTTAGCGAAGGGGACGCTGTGAGCGTCATGAACCTGGTCTCCTACGAGGACGCTCTCGCGTCGTACGACCCGGTGATGGGCCTTGAGGTCCACGTCGAGCTGGGCACCAAGACCAAGATGTTCTGCGGGTGCTCGACCGAGCTGGGTGCCGAGCCGAACAGCCAGGTCTGCCCGACCTGTCTCGGCCTCCCGGGCTCGCTGCCGGTGGTCAACGCCGTCGGCGTGGAGTCGGCGATCAAGATCGGCCTGGCGCTGAACTGCGAGATCGCCGAGTGGTGCCGGTTCGCCCGGAAGAACTACTTCTACCCGGACATGCCGAAGAACTTCCAGACCTCGCAGTACGACGAGCCGATCGCCTTCAACGGCTACCTCGACGTGCAGCTGGAGGACGGCTCGACCTTCCGGGTGGAGATCGAGCGCGCCCACATGGAGGAGGACACCGGCAAGTCCAGCCACGTCGGCGGCGCGACCGGCCGGATCCACGGCGCCACGCACTCGCTGCTCGACTACAACCGGGCCGGCATCCCGCTGATCGAGATCGTCACCAAGCCGATCGAGGGCGCCGGCGAGCGCGCCCCCGAGGTCGCCAAGGCGTACGTCGCCGAGCTGCGCGAGCTGATCAAGGCGCTGGGCGTCTCCGAGGCCCGGATGGACAAGGGCCAGATGCGCTGCGACGTCAACCTGTCGCTGCGCCCCAACGGCACCGCGAAGTTCGGCACCCGCTCCGAGACCAAGAACGTCAACTCGCTGCGGAGCGTCGAGCGGGCCGCCCGGTTCGAGATCCAGCGGCACGCCACGGTGCTGAACGACGGCGGCACGATCGTCCAGGAGACCCGGCACTTCCACGAGGAGGACGGCAGCACCACCGCCGGCCGGATCAAGGACAACGCCGAGGACTACCGCTACTTCCCCGAGCCGGACCTGGTGCCGATCGCGCCCGCCCGCGCCTGGGTGGAGGAGCTGCGCGCCGGGCTGCCCGAGCTGCCGCGGGTGCGCCGGGCCCGGCTGCAGGGCGAGTGGGGCCTGACCGACAAGGACATGCAGTCGGTGCTGAACGCCGGTGCGGTCGAGCCGATCCTGGAGACCATCGCCGCCGGCGCCCCGGCCGACCAGGCCCGCAAGTGGTGGATGGGCGAGCTGGCCCGCCGGGCCAACGAGACCGGCACCGAGCTGAGCGAGCAGCCGATCACCCCGGCGCAGGTCGCCCGGGTCACCGCGCTGGTCGCCGAGGGCAAGCTGAACGACAAGCTGGCCCGCCAGGTCATCGAGGCCGTGCTGGCCGGCGAGGGCGAGCCGGACGAGGTCGTCGAGAAGCGCGGCCTGGCCGTCGTCTCGGACGACTCCGCGCTCGGTGCCGCCGTCGACGAGGCCATCGCCGGCAACGAGGCGATCGCCGCCAAGATCCGCGACGGCAAGGTCGCCGCGGTGGGCGCGCTGGTCGGGGCGGTCATGAAGGCCACCCGCGGTCAGGCCGACGCGGCCCGGGTGAAGGACCTGATCCTGGAGCGCCTGGGCGTGGAGGGACAGTAGACGCGGTCTGGAGCGCCTGGGCGTGGAAGGGCAGTAGGCACTGCCTGGAGAAGCTCGGCGCCGGCCCGATGCGGCCAGGGATTCCAAGGCGTCTAAGGCTTTCTAAGGTGCCTTAGTTCGGTCAGGGCCCGGATTCACCCCCTAAGTGGGGTGGATCCGGGCCTTTGCCGTGTCCGGCGGCCGTTCCTAAGGCGCCGGCCGCCCGGAACATCGGGCAAGGTGCCGATGTGGCGCACCCCTCTGGGGGAGGAGTCTTTACCTCAGAACGAGAGACCACCACGAGGGGAAACACCGTGTTCGAGTACGAGCTCATCCAGCAGCAGGTACGGGAACTCCACGCCCGGGCCGACCACGAGCGCCTGGTGCGCGAGGCCAAGGCCGGCCGCCGCATCGTGCGCCGGCTGCCCGCCATCCGTGTCGAGCGGCGCGCCGCGCGTCTGACCGAGTGCTGACGGGCCGACACCCGGCCGGGGCCGGGACGGAGATGGAAGGGGAGGTGCGATCCAGCGCCTCCCCTTCCGGGCGTCCGGGGGCTGGGATAACAGATCGGCCCGGCCCGCTCGGTTATGGCATGCTCGCCTCCATGCAGCAGATATCGGTGAGTCCCGTCTTCGTCGGCCGTGGCACCGAGATCACCGAACTGACGGCGGCGCTGCGCCGGGCCGGGGAGGGGAAGCCGCAGACCGTCCTGGTCGGCGGCGAGGCGGGCGTCGGCAAGACCCGGCTGCTGGAGGAGTTCCTCGGCCAGTCCTGCGCGGACGCGGGCGTGGTCACCACCGTCGGCGGCTGTCTGGAGGTCGGCGCCGAGGGGCTGCCGTACGCGCCGCTGGCCACCGCGCTGCGCCGGCTGCACCGGGGGCTGGGCGCCGAACTGGAGGCCGCCGCCGCCGGCAGCGAGGGCCATCTCGCCCGGCTGCTGCCGGACTTCGGCGAGGCCGACGGCGAACCCAACGACGAGTACGGCCGGGCCCGGCTGTTCGAGCACACCGCGAGGCTGTTCGAGCGACTCGGCACGGACCGTACCCTCGTGCTCGCCGTCGAGGACCTGCACTGGTCCGACCGCTCGACCCGGGAGCTCCTCACCTACCTGGTCCGCACCCTGCACCGGGCCCGCGTGCTGCTGGTCGCCACCTACCGCACCGACGACCTGCACCGCCGCCACCCGCTGCGGCCCTTCCTCGCCGAGCTGGAGCGGCTGCGCACCGTCCAGCGGATGGAGCTGGCTCGGTTCGGCCCGGGCGAGGTGGCCGAGCAGCTGGCCGGCATCCTCGGCACCGCCGACCCCGACCACCAGCTGGTCGACCGGATCCACCGCCGCTCCGAGGGCAACCCGTTCTTCGTCGAGGAGCTCGCCACCGCCTTCCAGTCCGGCTGCTCGGCCGGGCTCACCGACTCGCTGCGGGACATCCTGCTGGTCCGGGTCGAGGCGCTGGACGAGGAGACCCAGCGGGTGCTGCGGATCGCGGCCGAGGGCGGCTCCTACGTCGAACACGCGCTGCTGGCCGCGGTGCTGGACGACGAGGAGCAGCTGATCGAGTCGCTGCGCACGGCCGTGGGCGCCAACATCCTGCGCCCGGACACCGACGGCGACGGCTACCGGTTCCGGCACGCCCTGGTCCGGGAGGCGGTCTCGGACGACCTGCTGCCCGGCGAGCGGCACCGGATCAACCGCCGCTTCGCCACCGCCCTGGAGCAGCAGCCGCACCTGGTCGGCTGCGACGTCCGGCCGGCCAGGCTGGCCAACTACTGGTACCACGCGCACGATCCGGCCCGGGCCCTGCCGACGGCCCTGGACGCCGCCCGGGCCGCCCGCCGGCGCAACGCCTTCGCCGAGCAGCTGCGGATGCTGGAGCGTGCTCTGGAGCTCTGGGACGAGGTCTCCGAGGACGTCCTGGCGCACACCCTGCGCCCCTACGACTGGGCCGAGACCTACCCGCCCTGTTCCTGTGACCTGGCGACGCACGACACGGACTGTGAGCGGCTGCAACTGGTCGACGTCCTCGCCGAGGCGGTGGTCGCCGCCCGGCGCAGCGGCGACCGCGAGCGCGGGCTGAGCCTCTCCCGGCGGGCGCTCAAGCTGGTCGACGAGAACAGGGACCCGGCCCGGGCCGCCTGGTTCCGGATGAACCGGGCCCGGATGTTCGGCCACCTCAACCGCTCCAAGGACCAGGACGAGGCGGCCTACGCCCGGCGGCTGGTCGAGCACCTGCCGCCGTCCGCGGTCCAGGCCGAGGTGTTCGCGCTGAGCGCCGGCATCGCCATGCTCAACAGCCCCACCGAGGAGAGCGTCGAACTCGCCGAGCGGGCCGCGGCGATCGCCCGCCAGGTGGGGGCGCACGCCGTCGAGCAGCACGCCCGGATGACGCTCGGCACCCTGCGCAACGACCTGGAGCACGACCCCGAGGCCGCCATCGCCGAGCTGACCGCGGCGCTCGCCGCCACCCGCGAACTCGGCGTCCCCGACCTCGTGCTCCGCGGCCTCAACAACCTGGCCAGCCTGCTGCAGACGCTCGGCCGCGCGGAGGAGGCCGTGACGCTCGCCCGTGAGGGCCTGGAGACGGCGGACGGCACCGGCCTGCTGCGCAACATCGGCACCCTGCTGCTCGGCAACCTCGCCGAGGCGCTGCTCGACCTCGGCCGGACCGAGGAGGCGGCCGAGCTGCTGGCCGGCGCCGAGCGGACCCAGCACCCGGGCAGTCACGCCGAGTTCCTGGACCGGCTGCGGGGCGAGCTGGCCCTGCTGCGCGGGGACCTCGCCTCGGCGGCCGGCATGCTGGCCCAGGCGCGGGCCTCCGACCGGATCTCCCAGTTCCAGCACTCGGTGCCGATCTCCCGGCTCGCGGTGCGGGTGGCCGCCCGCAGTGGCCGCCCGCTGGAGGCCCGGGCCGAACTGCTCGCCGTGATCGGGGGCCCGGTGCCCTCGGGGAACGAGGCCGCGCTCTACCCGCTGCTGGTGGACGGCGCCGCGGCCGAGGCGGACAGCCGGGGCCTGCCGGAGGCCGCCCCGGGTCGGGCCGGGGTACTGGCCCGGATCGCCGAGGTGGCCGCCCGGCTGAACCCCAAGGCGCCGCTGCACCACGGCTGGGCCCGCCTGCTGGAGGCCGAACTGGCCCGGGCCGAGGGGCTGGACACCCCGGCGCGGTGGACCGACGCCGTCGAGGCGCTGCGGCCGCCGGGGCTGCCCGGCCCGCTGGCGGCGGCGCTGCTGCGGGCCGGCGAGGCCCAGGTGCTGGCCGGCGACCGGGAGGCGGGGGCCGCGCTGCTCCGCGAGGCCCGGGCGCTGGCCCGGGTGCGGTCGGACACCGCGCTGCTGGCCGAGATCACCGGCCTGGCCGAGCGGGCCGGCCTGACGCTCACCGCCCGCGTCGTGGCACCCGCCGGACCGGCCCCGGTCGGCGAATCCTTCGGCCTCACCCCCCGTGAGCGGGACGTGCTCCGACTGCTCGCCCGGGGCCGTACCAACCGGCAGATCGCGGAGGAGCTGTACATCTCGCCGAAGACCGCGAGCGTGCACGTCTCCAACATCCTCGGCAAGCTGGCGGTGACCGGCCGGGGCGAGGCCGGCGCGCTGGCACACCGGTTGCGGCTCTTCCCGGACGATCTGGCGCCGGCCGGCCGCTGACCCGCACCGTCGCCCGCGACCACCGCCCGGACCGGTCCGGTCCGGACCGGCCGGTGGTCGCCGGACGCCATGGCGTGCTCCCGTGCGCGCCGCGTGCGCCCCGGTTCGCGCGCCCCCGCCAACCGGCCCGATCCGGCGGAATCAGGTGCATTTCCCTACTCCCTCACCATTACTCTAAGTTGAGTGTGCGTGTCATTGAGTGACCGAAGTGGTGTAGGGTCCCGAGTGGGAACATCGGTGCGGTGCGTCGGCCGGCAGGCCGCCCACCCCCTGGGCCACCGCCCTGACGGGGCGCCAGGCCACCGCGTACGGCCACCAGGTGCGCGGCCGGTGGCCCGTGGCCGGGGCGCCAGGCCCCGGGCCGGAGGGGGAGAGGCCGAGTGAGCTCCACCGATGCGGTGCTGCCCGGAGCCGGACGGTCGGGCGTACCGGACACCGACCTGTCCCGGTCCGCCCGACGCGGCCCGGTCCGCCGGCTGCTGTACAGCCGAAGCCTGCCGGGCACCGTCCTCGGCGCCCTCTGCCTGGCCTACGCACTGGGCGCGTCCCTCGGCTGGGGGTCGGGCCAACTGGCCGTCTTCATGGGGGACTTCGGTCTGGCTGCGGTCGCCCTCGCCGCCGCACTGTCCTGTCTCGCCTACGGCTGCACGGTCGGCGGCCACGCCCGCCCGGCCTGGCTGCTGTTCGGCCTCTCCTCGCTCGTCGTCGCGTTCGGCAACGGCACCTGGGGCTGGTACGAACTGGTCGAGCGCACCCCGCTGCCGCAGGACTCGCTCGCCGAGTACGTCTTCCTGCTGTTCGCCCCGCTGGCCATCACCGGTGTGCTGGTACTCGCCCAGCGCCCGCGCAGCGCCGCCGGCTGGCTCTGCCTGCTGCTGGACGGCTGGCTGGTGGCCGGTTCGCTGTTCACCCTGAGCTGGAGCCTGGCGCTGGGCCGCATCGCCGCCGGCGAAGTCGGCTCCCCGCTGCGCCTGGCGCTCAACCTGGCCTACCCGGTGCTGGACATCCTGCTGGTCAGCCTGGTGGTCGGGCTGCGCTTCGGCGGTCGCGACGGAAACCGGGCCGCGGTGCACACCGCGATGATCGGCCTCGCCGTGACGGTGCTCTGCGACGCCCTCTTCACCTCGCCGGACCTGCGCAGCAGCTACCACTCCGGGGAGCTGCTGGACGCCGGCTGGTTCGCCGGCAGCCTGCTGCTGGCCTGGGCGCCGTGGTCGCCGCGCTGGCGCCGGCCGCTGCGCGAGCACCCCTCGGTCGGCGGCCTGCCGCGCCGCCGGGTGGCCACCACGTTCAGCGCGCTCACCCCGTACGCGGCGGCCGCGGTCTGCACCGCGGGCATCCTCTACAACGCCCTCGGCGGGCGGACGTTGGACCGGGTGGTGGCGTCGGCCGCCTGTACCGTCGGCCTGGCGTTGATCCTGCGGCAGGGCGTGATGCTGCTGGACAACCTATCGCTGGCGCAGGAGCTGGCCCACAAGGAGGCGCACTTCCGCTCCCTGGTGCAGGGCTCCAGTGACGTCATCATGATCGCCGGCGCCAACGGCGTGCTCTCCTACGTCTCCCCGGCCGCGCTCGGCGTCTACGGGCGGGATCCGGAGGAGCTGGTCGGCGGCAATCTGCTGGACCTCGTCCACCCCGAGGACGTGGACCGGGTGCTGGCGGAGGTCCGCCGCTTCCTGGCCCGGGGCCGGCTCGCCGCGCACCGCTCGCCGGCCGCCGCCGAACCGTCCGCGGCCCGGGTGGAGTGCCGGATCAGCTCCGGCACCGGTGAGTGGCTGCACGTCGAGTCGACCGTCAACCGGTACCGCGACGGCCTGATCCTGAACAGCCGGGACGTCACCGAACGCGTGATACTGCAGGCCCAGTTGCAGCACAACGCCTTCCACGACCCGCTCACCGACCTGCCCAACCGGGCGTTGTTCGCCCAGCGGCTGAGAGCCGCCCTGGCCGCCCGCGGCCAGCAGGGCGGAGCAGGCGCAGGCGTCGCCGTGCTCTTCCTCGACCTCGACGGCTTCAAGGCGGTCAACGACAGTGCCGGCCACCAGGTCGGCGACGAACTGCTGGTGCAGGCCGCCCGGCGGCTGCAGGGCGCGGTGCGGAGCGGGGACACCGTCGCCCGGTTCGGCGGGGACGAGTTCGCGGCGCTGGTCTGCGGCCCGCTCGGCCGGCTGCAGGTCCAGGAGCTCGCCGAGCGGCTGCGGATCGCCCTCTCCGAGCCGTACTGGATCGGCAGCGCCGAACTCAGCGTCGCGGCCAGCATCGGCATCGCCTTCGGCACCCCCGAGCGGGGCCCGGCCGCCGACCCCCGGGCCGCCACCGACGAGCTGATGCGCAACGCCGACCTCGCGATGTACCGGGCCAAGTCCGAGGGCAAGGGCCGGGTGGTGCTCTACACCCCGGCCATGCGGGCCGACCTGGAGCGCCGCACCGAACTGGAGGAGCGGCTGCGGGTGGCCGTCCGCGAGGGCGGCTTCACGCTGCTGCACCAGCCGGTGGTGGACCTCGGCACCGGCACCGTCACCGGCGTCGAGGCCCAGGCCCGCTGGCGCTCGGCGCAGGGCCTGCTGCTCACCCCCGCCGAGTTCCTGCGCTCTGCCGAGCACGGCGACGCGGCCACCCGCTTCACCCGCTGGCTGATCCACGAGGCGGTGACGGCCGCCGCGCTGCGGCGCGGGCTGCCGGCCAGGACCCGGTCGGCGACTGCCCCGGTCCCGGTGTCGGTGCGGCTCTCGGCACAGCGCCTCTGCTCGCCGGGCATGTACGAGGCGGTGGTCGCGGCGCTGCGCGACACCGGGCTGCCGGCCGGCCAGCTGGTGGTCGAGGTGGCCCGGATGGGCCCGGACGCGTTGGCCGACGAACTCGGCCGCCGGCTGGCCGCGCTGCGCCGGCTCGGCGTCTCGACCGCGCTGGCCGGTTTCGGGGCCGGCAGCGGCTCGCTGGGCGCGCTGGCCAGGCTGCCGTTCGACAGCCTCAAACTGGACCGCACGCTGGTCCAGGACCTCGGCGAGTCGGCGCTCGGCCGGACGCTGGCCGGGCACGCGCTGCGGCTCGGCCGGGACCTCGGTCTGGTCACCGCCGCCGAGGGGGTCGACCTGCCGCGCCAGGTCGCCGTCCTCCAGGAGCTGGGCTGCCGGCAGGGCCAGGGTTCGGCCTTCGCCCCACCGCTGGACGAGACCCGGTTGCGGCGGGCGCTGGCCCGCCGGGCGTACCCGCTGCCGCGGCCGCTCGGCTCGCTCTCCGCGCGGCGCGCGTACCTGGCCACGGACACCCGGACGGGTGGCCGCGGCGAGCCCGGGGGAGGGCGTGTCGGACCGCACCACAGCCCCTCCGACCTGCCCGAACACCGGGCGGTGGCCGGTCCGGGGCATGGTCCGCATGGCGAGACTGTCGTCCCACCTGCTTGACAGTCGACCCCGCACGGGAGGAAGGTCGTTGCCATGCGCACCCGAATTCTCGTACTTGGCGGGCGCGTCGGCTGAGCGGGCCATGCCCGCTTGTGACAGACCGACGCGCCACCCCTCGCATGCCCTTGGCACGAGGGGTTTTTTGTTGCACTGACGCTGTTCCACTCCGCAAGACCACTGGCCCCGGCCGCCCGATTCCCCCTGATTCCGGAGGGAGAAGAGGGACGATTGGGGCAGAGCCGGCGATCGGCCCGACACGTGGGACCCCACCCTCCGGCACCCGGGCCCGCAACCACCCGGGTCGGCAGAACCCGAGAAGAGACAGGCAGATGACTGAGCACGCCGCATCCCCCCGCCGTGGGGACACCCCGGCCGCCCACGCTCCCGCTCCCCAGCACGTCGTCGAGACCATGACCGGCGCCCAGTCGCTCATCCGCTCGCTGGAGGCCGTGGGCGCGGACACCGTCTTCGGTATCCCGGGCGGGGCCATCCTTCCCGCGTACGACCCGCTGATGGACTCGACCAAGGTGCGCCACATCCTGGTCCGTCACGAGCAGGGCGCCGGTCACGCCGCCACCGGTTACGCCCAGGCCACCGGCAAGGTCGGGGTCTGCATGGCCACCTCGGGCCCGGGCGCGACCAACCTGGTGACCCCGATCGCCGACGCCTACATGGACTCGGTCCCGATGGTGGCGATCACCGGGCAGGTCGCCTCCAAGGCGATCGGCACCGACGCCTTCCAGGAGGCGGACATCTGCGGCATCACGATGCCGATCACCAAGCACAACTTCCTGGTCACCGACCCGGCCGAGATCCCCCGGGTGATCTCCGAGGCGTTCCACATCGCCGCCACCGGCCGCCCCGGCCCGGTGCTGGTCGACATCGCGAAGGACGCGCTGCAGGCCACCACCACCTTCCGCTGGCCGGCCGAGACCTCGCTGCCCGGCTACCGCCCGGTCACCAAGCCGCACGCCAAGCAGATCCGCGAGGCCGCGAAGCTGCTGGTGAGCGCCAAGCGCCCGGTGCTGTACGTCGGCGGCGGGGTGCTCAAGGCACACGCCACGGCCGAACTGCGGATCCTCGCCGAGCTGACCGGCGCCCCCGTGGTCACCACGCTGATGGCGCTCGGGGCCTTCCCCGACAGCCACCCGCAGCACCTGGGCATGCCCGGCATGCACGGCACCGTCCCGGCCGTCACCGCGCTGCAGAAGTCGGACCTGCTGTTCACCCTGGGCGCCCGCTTCGACGACCGCGTCACCGGCAAGCTGGACAGCTTCGCCCCCTACGCCAAGGTCGTCCACGCCGACATCGACCCGGCCGAGATCGGCAAGAACCGCCCGGCCGACGTGCCGATCGTCGGTGACGCCCGCGAGGTGCTCGCCGACCTGATCGTCGCCGTCCAGGCCGAGTTCGACGCCGGCCACCGCGGCGACTACGCGGACTGGTGGGTCAAGCTCGACGAGTGGAAGAAGACCTACCCGCTGGGCTACGAGCCGGCCCCCGCCGGTCAGCTCTCCCCGCAGCAGGTCATCGAGCGGATCGGCCGGCTGGTCGGCCCGGACGCGATCTACGCCGCGGGCGTCGGCCAGCACCAGATGTGGAGTTCGCAGTTCATCCAGTTCGAGAAGCCGGCCACCTGGCTCAACTCGGGCGGCGCGGGCACCATGGGCTACGCCGTGCCGGCCGCGATGGGGGCCAAGGCGGGCCGCCCGGAGACCGCGGTCTGGGCGATCGACGGCGACGGCTGCTTCCAGATGACCAACCAGGAACTGGTCACCTGCGCGCTGAACGACATCCCGATCAAGGTCGCGGTCATCAACAACGGTTCGCTGGGCATGGTCCGCCAGTGGCAGACCCTCTTCTACAACCAGCGCTACTCCAACACCGTGCTGCACGCCGGCCCGGACCACGACGGCATCGAGCCGCCGGCCCAGGGCACCCGGATCCCCGACTTCGTGCTGCTCTCCGAGGCGATGGGCTGCGTCGGCCTGCGCTGCGAGCGCCCGGAGGACCTGGACGCGGTGATCAAGCAGGCGATGGAGATCAACGACCGTCCGGTCGTCATCGACTTCATCGTCCACCAGGACGCCATGGTCTGGCCGATGGTCGCGGCCGGGACGAGCAACGACGAGATCCAGTTCGCCAAGGGCGTCCGGCCCGACTTCGGCGACGACCTCGACTGAAGCCCCACACTCCAGAACGACCAAGGGAACAGAGACCCCATGTCCAAGCACACCCTCTCCGTCCTGGTCGAGAACAAGCCCGGCGTGCTCGCCCGCATCGCCTCGCTGTTCTCCCGTCGGGGCTTCAACATCGACTCCCTCGCCGTCGGCCCGACGGAGCACCCGGACATCTCCCGGATGACGATCGTGGTCAACGTCGAGGACCTCCCGCTGGAACAGGTCACCAAGCAGCTCAACAAGCTCGTGAACGTGATAAAGATCGTCGAACTCGACCAGGCCGCTGCGATCCAGCGGGAACTGGTTCTGGTGAAGGTCCGCGCCGACAACGAGACGCGGTCGCAGATCGTCGAGATCGTCCAGCTGTTCCGCGCCAAGACGGTCGACGTGTCCCCCGACGCGGTGACCATCGAGGCCACCGGCAGCTCGGACAAGCTGGAGGCCATGCTCCGGATGCTGGAGCCGTACGGCGTCAAGGAGCTGGTCCAGTCCGGCCTGGTCGCCATCGGGCGCGGCGCCCGTTCGATCACCGACCGCTCGCTGCGCGCCCTCGACCGCAGCGCGTAGCGCGGTCGTCTCACCCCCTGAAGCACTGCCCCACACCCCGGCCGGGTCCACGTACCGTGGGAACGTACCCGGCAAGACCATCACGCAAGGAGATGTGCCCCCGTGGCCGAGCTGTTCTACGAAGACGACGCCGACCTGTCCATCATCCAGGGCCGCAAGGTCGCGGTCATCGGCTACGGCAGCCAGGGCCACGCCCACGCGCTGTCCCTGCGCGACTCGGGTGCCGACGTCCGGGTCGGCCTGAAGGCCGACTCGAAGTCCCGCGCCAAGGCGGAGGAGGCCGGCCTGCGCGTCGTCACCCCGGCCGAGGCGGCGGCCGAGGCCGACGTCATCATGATCCTGGTGCCGGACCCGATCCAGTCCGACGTCTACGCCGAGTCCATCGCGCCGCACCTGAAGGCGGGCGACGCCCTGTTCTTCGGCCACGGCCTGAACATCCGCTTCGGCTTCATCAAGCCGCCGGCCGACGTCGACGTCTGCATGGTCGCCCCGAAGGGCCCGGGCCACCTGGTCCGCCGCCAGTACGAGGAGGGCCGCGGCGTCCCCGCGATCGTCGCCGTCGAGCAGGACGCCTCCGGCAAGGCCCTCGAACTCGCGCTGTCCTACGCCAAGGGCATCGGCGCCACCAAGGCCGGCGTCATCAAGACCACCTTCACCGAGGAGACCGAGACCGACCTGTTCGGTGAGCAGGCCGTCCTCTGCGGTGGCACCGCCGCCCTGGTGAAGGCCGGGTTCGAGACCCTGGTCGAGGCCGGTTACCAGCCGGAGATCGCCTACTTCGAGTGCCTGCACGAGCTGAAGCTCATCGTCGACCTGATGTACGAGGGCGGCCTGGAGAAGATGCGCTGGTCGGTCTCCGAGACCGCCGAGTGGGGCGACTACGTCACGGGCCCCCGCATCATCACCGACGCCACCAAGGCCGAGATGAAGAAGGTCCTCGCCGAGATCCAGGACGGCACCTTCGCCAACACCTGGATCGCCGAGTACAAGGCCGGTCTGCCCAAGTACAACGAGTACAAGAAGGCCGACGAGGACCACCTGCTGGAGACCACCGGCAAGAAGCTCCGCAAGCTGATGAGCTGGGTCAAGGAAGAGGCCTGATCCTCCGGGCCCGCCCCGGTTTTGGCGCTGTCCGATTCTGAAGGGCCCTTGTACAACTAGGCTGCTCCCGTCCGGGTGATTTCGCCGGACGGGAGCAGCCTGGCACCCAGCCCGTCGATACACTTCCGAGTGCGCGTCAGGCCCACAGCGTCGTGCGTCTACCTACGCGGCATGCCACCTTCCCCCCGCCTTCCACGCCACCTACGTGCCGGGGAGAACCGGACAGTTAAGGACCACTGTCGTGAGCACTGTGACCAAGACCGCCGTTGTACTGATCGCCGAAGAGCTGTCCCCCGCCACCGTCGACGCCCTCGGCCCCGACTTCGAGATCCGCCACTGCAACGGCGCGGACCGCACCGAGCTGCTGACCGCGATCGCCGATGTGGACGCCATCCTGATCCGCTCCGCCACCAAGGTGGACGCCGAGGCGCTGGCCGCCGCCCGCAAGCTCAAGGTGGTCGCCCGGGCCGGCGTCGGCCTGGACAACGTGGACGTCTCCGCGGCCACCAAGGCCGGCGTGATGGTCGTCAACGCGCCGACCTCCAACATCGTCACCGCCGCCGAGCTGGCCTGCGGCCTGCTGATCTCGGTCGCCCGCAACATCGCGCCGGCCAACGCCGCGCTGAAGCAGGGCGAGTGGAAGCGCAACAAGTACACCGGTGTCGAGCTGAGCGAGAAGGTCCTCGGCGTCGTCGGCCTCGGCCGGATCGGTGTGCTGGTCGCCCAGCGGATGTCCGCGTTCGGCATGCAGATCGTCGCGTACGACCCCTACATCCAGGCCGCCCGCGCCGCGCAGATGGGCGTCAAGCTGGTCTCGCTGGAAGAGCTGCTGGAGATCTCGGACTTCATCACCGTCCACCTCCCGAAGACTCCGGAGACCATCGGCCTGATCGGCGACGAGGCCCTGCACAAGGTCAAGCCGACCGTGCGCATCGTCAACGCCGCCCGCGGCGGCATCGTGGACGAGGCCGCGCTGGCGAGCGCCCTGCGCGACGGCCGGGTGGCCGGTGCCGGCCTGGACGTCTACGCCAAGGAGCCGTGCACCGACTCCCCGTTGTTCGGCTTCGACAACGTGGTCGCCACCCCGCACCTGGGCGCCTCCACCGACGAGGCGCAGGAGAAGGCCGGCATCGCGGTCGCCAAGTCCGTGCGCCTGGCGCTGGCCGGCGAGCTCGTCCCGGACGCCGTCAACGTCCAGGGCGGCGTGATCGCCGAGGACGTCCGCCCGGGCCTGCCGCTGGCCGAGCGGCTCGGCCGGATCTTCACCGCGCTGGCCGGCGAGGTGGCCGTCCGGCTCGACGTCGAGGTCCGCGGCGAGATCACCCAGCACGACGTGAAGGTGCTCGAACTGTCCGCCCTCAAGGGCGTGTTCGAGGACGTGGTGGCGGAGACGGTGTCCTACGTCAACGCCCCGCTGTTCGCCCAGGAGCGCGGTGTCGAGGTACGCCTGACCACCTCCAGCGAGAGCCTTGAGCACCGCAACGTGATCACCGTTCGTGGCACCCTGGCGGACGGCGGCGAGATCGCCATCTCCGGCACCCTGGCCGGCCCGAAGCAGACCCAGAAGATCGTCGGCGTGGACGCCTTCGACGTGGACGTGGCGCTCACCGACCACATGGCGTTCTTCAAGTACGAGGACCGCCCGGGCGTGGTCGGTGTCCTCGGGCGCCACCTCGGCGACGCCGGCATCAACATCGCCGGCATGCAGGTGGCCCGCGACGGCAGCGGCGCGCTCGCCTCCCTCACCGTGGACACCCAGATCCCGCAGGAGGTGCTCTCGGCGATCGCGGCCGAGATCGGCGCCCGCTTCGCCCGCTCGGTCGACCTGGGCGCCTAAGAGCCCGCGCCGGGGCTCCGAGCCCCGGCAGCCGTTCCGGCAGGGCCCGGACCACCGCACGCCGGTGGTCCGGGCCCTGTCGCATTTCGGGCCGGATCGGCGCTCCGGGTGACCCCCGTCTCAGATACTAGGAAATCCAAGTATTCGTGCAGACAGGGCAGGGCCCGGGTCGTACCGTGGAAGAGCCATACGGTGCGCCGCCCCTGTAGCCAGGGAGTTCGGCCCGTGTGCGCCCGTACGCCGAGGGCGGGCGATCCCCGCCCGGCGTGCCCCCCGCTCCGCCGTGACCCTTCTGGCGACCCGCTTCGCGCGGCACCCCCTCTCCCCACCCTCTGTGCCCTCCTCGGCGCAATCGTTTCAAGGAGCCCGGTATGCCCTCCACCGCAGACCGCCACGCCACTCCCGCCCCCGCGGCCACCACCGCCCGGACGCCGCGCCGCCGCCGTGCGGCCGAGCGGCCCCCGTTCGCCGCCGCCGCCCTGCAGCGTGCGCTGGACCGCCGTGACAACGGCGGCGTGACCGGTCACCTCTGAGCGGTCACCTCTGAGCGGTCGCCTCCGAGTGGTGCGCCTCCGAGTGGTGCGCCTCTGGGCGGTTCGTCTCTGGGCGGGCCACCGCCGGGCCGGTCGCCGCTGGGCCGACCGGCCCCCCTCGGGTACCGGCGTTCATCCGCCGAATGGGCCGTACGGCCTGACGCCGCGTCACTCCGACGAGTGCACGTGGCGCCCGTTGGAGGGAAGTTGCTCGCACTGCCCGGCGCGATCATCCTAATTTGGGGCCCCGGAAGGGTGATCGGCGTCCGCGCGGGCGGGCGTCAGCGGCACGGCGTGCGGATCAGTTCCCCTTGCCGGGGGAGAGGGCCCAGTGCGTCAGCCACCCGTCCGTCGTCCGATCGCCCGGATCGGCCTCACCCTGGCCCTGTTGGCGGGGCCGGCGCTGTTCACCGCCGCCCCGGCGGCCGGCAGCCCACCGACGGCCGCGCCACCCGGCGCCGCCCGCCGGGCCTCCGTCCTGCTGGAGCTCGGTACCGAGGCCGCCGGTCCGGCCTGGCGGCAGGCGGCCGCCGAGGCCCGGCGCGCCCGGCGCTCCCCGGAGGCCGTCCGCCAGGAGGCCGCGCGGGCCGGAGCCGGCCAGCGGGCCCGGGCGTCCGGCGCCCTCGACCGGCTGGCCGAGGCCGTCCACGAAGCCGCGCCCACCGCCCGGGAGCTCTACCGCACCCGCACCCTGCTCACCGGCCTCGCCGTCACCGTGCCCGCCGACCGGCTGCCCGCCCTGCGCACGCTGCCGGGCGTCCGTGCCGTCCACCCGATCGTGCGCAAGCAGCGGGACAACGCGCACTCCGTGCCGCTGACCGGCGCACCGCAGGTCTGGGGCGCGGCGGCCGGTGACGCCGGGGACGGCAACACCGGCCAGGGTGTGCGGATCGGCATCATCGACAGCGGCGTCGACTACACCCACGCGGACTTCGGCGGCCCCGGCACCGAAGAGGCGTTCAAGGCCGTGGACGGCGCCCGGCCCGCGCCCGCCGGACTCTTCCCCAACGCCAAGGTGGCCGGCGGCCGCGACCTGGTCGGCGACGACTACAACCCGGACCCGGCCTCCCCGCACCACCAGCCCGACCCGCACCCGGACGACAACCCGATCGACTGCGCGCTCAACGGCCACGGCACGCATGTCGCCGGCACCGCCGCCGGGTTCGGTGTCACCACCGACGGCCACACCTACACCGGCCCCTACCGGCCCGGCCTCGACCCGGCCGGCTTCGCGGTGGGCCCCGGCGCCGCGCCCGGCGCCCAGCTGTACGCGATCCGGGTGTTCGGCTGCGACGGCGCCACCGACCAGCTCGCCCAGGCACTCGACCTGGCCGCCGACCCGGACGGCGACGGCGACCTCGGCGACCGGCTCGACGTCGTCAACCTCTCCCTCGGCAGCCGCTTCGGCTCCACCGACGACGCCGACGCGATCGCCGTCGACCACCTCTCCGAACTGGGCACCGTGGTGGTCGCGGCGGCCGGCAACGAGGGCGACGTCCACGCCATCGGCGGCAGCCCCGGCACCGCCGCCCGGGCCATCGCCGTCGCCGCCTCGGTCGATCCGCACAGTGACGCCGACGGCCTCACCGTGCTCGCCCCCGAGTCGCTCGCCGGGGTCGTCCCCGGGCACTGGAGCGCCCGCTACCAGGGCTGGTCCACCGCCGACGTCAGCGGTGAACTCGCCCTGCCCGTCGACCAGTCGGACGGCTGCACGGCGTTCGGCGAGGCCGACCGTCAGCGGCTCGCCGGGCGGATCGCCGTCCTCGCGTGGCGCACCCGGGAGTCCGAGCGGGCCTGCGGCTCCGGCCCGCGGGCCGACCACGCCGCCGACGCGGGCGCGATCGGCGCCCTCCTGGCCGCCGACGACGACCACCTCGCCGAGGTCTCCGGCAACGACCGCATCCCGCTCGCGCTGCTCGCCCGGGCCGACGGGGAACGGCTGCGCCAGGGTGCGGCGGCCGGCCCGGTCCGGATCCGGCTGGCGGCCCCCGGCAACCCGCTGCACGGCGTCGTCGCCCAGGACCAGCCCCAACGCACCGACACCCTCACCGACTTCACCTCGCGCGGAATCGGCGTGCCCGGCGTGGTCAAGCCCGACCTCGCGGCCCCGGGCGAGACCATCTGGTCCGCCAAGGCCGGCAGCGGCGGTGCGGGCCAGCGCGAGGACGGCACCTCGATGGCCACCCCGCACGCCGCCGGCCTGGCCGCCCTGGTCCGCGCCGCCCACCCGGACTGGACCGTCGAGCAGCTCAAGGCCGCGCTGATGAACACCGCCGGCGACACCTGGCTCGGCGACGGGGGCACCGGCCCGGTCTACGGCCCCGAACGCACCGGCGCCGGGCGGGCCCAGGTGGACCGCGCCGTCCGGACCCCCGTCGTCGCCTACGCGGCGGGCGACGGCGCGGCGGAGGGCAGCGTCGGCGTCTCCTTCGGCCCGGTGGGCGTCGACGGCCCGCTCGCCGCCGTCCGCGAGGTCGAGGTCCGCAACCTCTCTGGCGCGGCGGCGGTGTACCGCACCGGTTACGCGGCCGCCACCGAACTGCCCGGCGCCCGCTTCGAGATCGCGCCCGACCGGGTCGAGGTGCCGGCCGGCGGCACCGCCCGGGTCAGAATCACCCTCGCCGTGCCGGGCCGGCTCGGGCGCACGCCCGATCCGACCATCGACACCGAACAGGGCGGTCGGGCCCGCACCTACCGGGGCGAGCTCTCCGGTCGGCTGCTGCTCACACCCGTCGCGGACGCCGCCCTGCCCGAGCTGCGGGTCCCGCTGTTCGCCGCCCCCCGGCCGGCCTCGGACCTGAGCGCGGCGGTGCCGGTGCGCGGCACCAAGGCCGGCGCGCTGGTCGTCCTCGGCGGCACCCGGGCGCCGGCCGAGCAGCCCGGACTGCTCAGCGCCTTCGCACTGGGCGGCGAGGGCGCCCGCTGGCCCGACTGCCCGCCCGACAGCGGTGCGGCCGTCGGACCGGGGGCGGGCATCGTCCCGGAGGAGAGCACCGAACCGCAGGCCCCGCAGGACGTCTGCGTGGAGCGCCCCGGCGACCGGGCGGCCAATCTGCGCGCGGTCGGCGCGGCCTCCGACGCGCCCACCGTCGCCGACGGGGAGGGCATGCTCTACCTCGCCGCCCAGCTCTGGGCGCCCGCCGCCACCCCCGTCGGCGTCTTCGCCGTCCGGGCCTCGCTGGACACCGACGGGGACGGCGCCACCGACGTGTTCGTCAAGGCGGACCGGCAGCGCGGCAGTGACGTCCTGGTGGCCCGGGCGGTGGACGCCCGCAGCGGCGCCGAGCTGGGCGTCCAGCCGCTGAACGCCCGCTGGGGCGACACCGACACCGCGCTGCTGGACAGCGACGTCCTGGTGTTGCCGGTGCGGCTGAGCGCCCTGCCCGGGGTGACGGCCGGGCACAGCACCGTCCGCTACGGGCTCTGGACCGGCATCGCCACCACCGGGAAGCCCGACCCGGCCGAGGCCCTCTCCGCCGTCGGTCTGCGCGGCACCCGGCCGACCCTCGCCATCGACGTGCTGCACCCGGCCGTGGACGTCCGCACCGGCCCCGGCGGCCCCACCGCGGTGGCCGCCGCGCTCCCGCCGGGCACCGTCCTGGACGTCCGCCGCGTCGACGGCGACACGTCCCGGCTGCTCCTGCTCCACCACTTCAACCGGGACGGCCGGCGGGGGCAGGTCCTCGCCCTCCCCTGATCGGTGAACGCCGGAGGGTCGCCGTCCCACGGGGGCGGCGGCCCTCCGGCGTTCCCGCCCGGGCCCTACTCGCTTCCGGTCCCGCTCCCGGTCGCCGGGCCGGCGGCGGCCCGGCGTACCCGGCGCGGTGTACGGGTGGGGCGGTGGCGCAGCCGGCCGAAGACGGCCGTCAGGACGGCGACGGCGGCGGCGGCCAGCGAGAGGAGGAGGCCCTCGGTGAGGCCGGGCGGGCGGAACGAGCAGGTGATCCGTTCCGCGCCGGCGCCGAGCGGGACGCCGATCATGCCCAGCACGGCGCGCGGCGGCGCGAACCCGCCGCCGGCGACCGCGCAGGTCCACCCGGTGGTGGCGGGGGCGGCGAGCAGTGCCGTCCCCGTGCTGCCGGGCGGGAGCACGGCCGTCAGGGTGTGCCCGCCGGCCGAGACCGAGCGGGCACCGGTCAGGGTGAGCCGGGCGAGGGCGGCCTCCAGCGCACCGGGCCGCAGACAGCCGATCGGCCGGGCCGGGACCTGGGTGACGGTGTCCGCGCGCAGCACCACCCGCACCAGGCCGTCGGCGGGCACCGGCCCGAGTTCGTGGATCGGCGCGGCGGTGGTCGGCTGCTCGCCGTCGCTGCGGTACGTCGTACCGAGGCCGCTCACCGTGCCGTCGAACCAGACCCCGTGGAAGTAGGCGGTGCCGCCCGGGGTGCAGGCCGCCGTGAACGCGGTGCCGTCCTCGCCGGCCGGGGTGGCGGGGACGGACCAGCCGCTGCTGCCGTGCGCCGCGGGCGCCGGGCCGCCGGCCGGGACGGGCTCGGGGGCGTCGTACACCCGGCTGCCGAGCAGGGACTCCTGCCGGGACCAGACCGAGGAGGGATCCGGGACGGCGCCGGCCGGGAGCACGGTGACCAGTGGGGGAGCGGCGGAGCGGACGACGGTGAAGCCGTCCGGCGGCGGCCCGTCGGCGAGGTGGGTCCGGACGGCGAACAGGGCCCGCCCGACCGGGTCGGTGACGCTCTGCGTCAGCCGGCCGCCGGCGGACCAGCCGGCACCCAGGTCGTGCAGCAGCAGCGCGGTGACGGCGGGCAGGTAGCCGCTGGAGTAGCCGCCGCCCTGGCCGTCGAGCAGCAGCGGGTCGTTCGGGCCGAAGGAGTGCGGCCCGGGGTCGCTCCGGCCGCGGGGCCAGTCGGCGGACTGCCGCAGCGCCGCGTGGGCGGCCCGGACGGCGCCGCCGGAGGCCGTCCCGGCGGCCGGGACACCCAGCGCGGCGTACGCCGACCACACCGCGCCGCCGAGTACCACGCCGCCCAGTACCGCGGTGGCGGCGGTGGCCGCCCGCCGGTCGGTGTGCCGGCGCTCCAGCGTCCAGAGGGCGGTGAGCAGCACCGCGCCGCCGGCCGCGAGCAGCACCCAGGTGGACACCCGCACCGAGCGCTGCCCCGCCGCGAGCCCGGCCACCAGGACGACCACCGCGGCGCCGCCGAGCAGCGTCGGCGCGTCCGGCCGGTGTGCCAGCGAGACCCAGCCGGCCAGCACCAGCAGCCCGCTGAGCACGAAGGCCACCCGGTACGGGCCGCCGGCCGGGATGGCCAGGCCGTGCCAGACCAGCACGGTGGGAGTCCAGACGAAGCTCAGCACCACCAGCGCCAGCAGCCCGCACCAGACGATCCGCTCCCGGGCCCGTACCCGCCGGTTGAACGGCAGCCCGGCGACCAGCAGCAGGCCCAGCAGGCCGATCGAGACGTCCGGCAGCGGCCGGCCGCTCTGGGTGCCGGGCAGCAGCTGGGCCAGGTGCCCGCCCAGCCCGGACGGGCCGAGCGGCTGGACGGGGGACTCGGGCTGGGCCTCCTGGGAGGCGCGGACGGCGACGAAGAGCACGGGCGCAGCGATCAGTACCCCGACGCCGGCCGCGGTGACCGCCCGCCCGGTCACCCGGACCACCGCCTTGACCGGCCGCCGGACGGCCGCCAGCCGTACCGCCAGCACCAGGCCGGCCGTGATGGTGGCCATCGCGGCGGTGTAGAGGTTGCCCGCCCAGGCGACGGCGACGCAGAGGGTGCCGGCCACCCAGCGCCGCTCGTGCAGGCACCAGTCGCCGGCCAGTACCAGCAGCGGCAGCGAAACCAGCCCCCAGAGCCACATCGGGGCCGCCCCGCCGACGGCCGGCACCCAGGCGCAGAGCCCGTAGCCGACGGCGGCGACCGCCCGCAGCCACCGCGGTCCGGCGTGCAGCCGGCCCAGCACGTGGGCCATCAGGCCGGTGCCCACGCCGATGCTGAACAGGGCCACCAGGAAGACCGCGAGCTGCCCCTGGGTGCGGGGCAGCAGCACGGTCGGCCAGGAGAACGGGTTCATCAGGTAGGCGAAGAAGTCGGCCAGGAACGGCGCCCCGTACCCGCTGTTCCAGTTGAACAGCAGGTCCCCGGCGGCCTGCCCGTGCGCGAGGTCCCACAGCTGGGCGTGGAACGGCACCGCCGTCTGTGCTGACCCGGGCGGCCAGGCTCCGCGCAGCTCGGCGGCGAGCGCGTACCCGGCCATGGCCAGGCCGCCCGCCACGGCGCAGACCGGCACCTCCCGCCGTCGCTCGGCCATGGTGATATGCCCCGTTCTGCGAGGAATGCCGGATCGGATGCAGGTGAGCATAAGCGCGCCCCCGGCGCGGGCGAGGTCTCACGCGCTCCCTCGTGGGAGGGACGTGCGGGCGAACCGCGCCGAGCAGCCCGAGAGGGCCCGTCAGGATGCCCGTACGGGACGAACCATGGCCACGGAGCCGTTACCCGGACCGGCTCCGTCCCCCGGAGAGCTCGATCCGGCCGCCCTGTCCTACGGTCCGACCGGTATCCACCACGAGCAGCCGAAGCTCGACCACCCGTTCGCGGTCGACCTCGGCCTCACCTGATCGGCCGTCCGGATAGTGGACGCGAGGTGTCACCCCCTGGGACGGCGGAGTAGGGTCCGACCATGTCTCGCACCATTCGTCTCGCAGTAGTTCCCGGTGACGGCATCGGCCAGGAAGTGGTGGCCGAAGGCCTCAAGGTCCTTGGCGCGGCGCTGCCCGCCGACGTGAAGCTGGAGACCACCGAGTACGACCTCGGCGCCCGGCGCTACCACCGCACCGGCGAGACGCTGCCGGACAGCGTGCTGGCGGAGCTGAAGTCCCACGACGCGATCCTGCTCGGCGCCATCGGTGACCCGAGCGTCCCGTCGGGCGTGCTGGAGCGCGGGCTGCTGCTGAAGCTGCGCTTCGCCTTCGACCACCACATCAACCTGCGGCCGGGCCGGCTCTTCCCGGGCGTGAAGTCGCCGCTGGCCGGCGACCCCGAGATCGACTTCGTGGTCGTCCGCGAGGGCACCGAGGGCCCGTACGTCGGCAACGGCGGCACGCTGCGCACCGGGACCGAGCACGAGGTGGCCACCGAGGTCAGCCTGAACACCGCCTACGGCATCGAGCGGGTCGTCCGGGACGCCTACCGCCGGGCCCAGGCGCGGCCGCGCAAGAAGCTCACCCTCGTCCACAAGAACAACGTGCTGGTGCACGCCGGTCACCTGTGGACCCGGATCTTCGAGCAGGTCGGCCGGGAGTTCCCCGAGGTCACCACCGACTACCTGCACGTCGACGCGGCGACCATCTTCTTCGTCACCCAGCCCGAGCGGTTCGACGTGATCGTCACCGACAACCTGTTCGGCGACATCCTGACCGACCTGGCCGCCGCCGTCACCGGTGGCATCGGCCTGGCCGCCAGCGGCAACATCAACCCGAGCGGCGACTTCCCGTCGATGTTCGAGCCCGTGCACGGCTCCGCTCCGGACATCGCGGGTCAGGGCAAGGCCGACCCGACCGCCACGGTGCTGTCGGTCGCCATGCTGCTGGAGCACCTGGGCTTCGCCGCCGAGGCGGCCGGGGTCGAGGCCGCGGTCGCGGCGGACCTGGCCGAGCGCACCGGCACCCGGACCACCTCCCAGGTCGGCGACGCGCTCGCCGCCCGAGTATCCGGGTAGCGGGCCGGATCCGACACGCGGAATCCGGCCACCAGGCCGGGTCCGACCAGCGGTGTTCCGGCCGAAGGGGCCGGGGCGCACAAGCGCACAACCGCGGCTGCCGATCCCTCTCCGGGACTGGTGGCTGTTCGGCACGGCCCTCTGGATGCGAGTATCGACAGTGGGCCGTGCCGTCGTGCGTTCGTTCGCCGAAACGTTCACCCGACGGAGGCGGCCCGGACCAACCCCACGGTGAAGGACACACAGCCATGAGCACGCCCACCCAGGCGCCCATCACGTTCGACCTCAAGCCCTCCGCGCACCCGCTGTCCGACGCGGAGCGCGAGGCCCGGCTGGCCAACCCCGGCTTCGGGCGGATCTTCACCGACCACATGGTCACCATCCGGTGGACCGAGGGCCTGGGCTGGCACGACGCCCAGCTGGCGCCGTACGCGCCGCTGGAGATCGACCCGGCGAACATGACGCTGCACTACGGGCAGTCGATCTTCGAGGGCCTCAAGGCCTACCGCCAGACCGACGGCTCGATCGCGACCTTCCGCCCGGAGGCGAACGCCGCCCGCTTCCAGGCCTCGGCCCGCCGCCTGGCGATGCCGGAGCTGCCGATCGAGACCTTCGTCGAGGCCGTCGAGCACCTGGTCCAGCAGGAGCAGAACTGGGTCCCGAACGAGCCGGAGCAGAGCCTCTACCTGCGGCCCTTCATGTTCGCCACCGAGGTCGGCCTGGGCGTGCGCCCGGCGAACTCCTACCTCTTCATGATCATCGCCTCGCCGGCCGGCGCCTACTTCTCCGGTGGCGTCAAGCCGGTCTCGGTCTGGCTCTCCGAGGACTACGTGCGCGCGGCGCCGGGCGGCACCGGCGCCGCCAAGTGCGCCGGCAACTACGCCGCCTCGCTGGTCGCCCAGGCCGAGGCCGCCGCCAAGGGCTGCGACCAGGTCGTCTGGCTCGACGCCGCCGAGCACCGGTGGATCGAGGAGATGGGCGGCATGAACCTGTACTTCGTCTTCGGCGAGGGCGAGGACGCGAAGATCGTCACCCCGGAGCTCTCCGGCGCGCTGCTGCCCGGCATCACCCGCGACTCGCTGCTCCAGCTCGCCGGCGACCTCGGCTACGCCGTCGAGGAGCGGAAGATCTCCACCGAGGAGTGGAAGCAGGGCAACGCGGACGGCACCCTCACCGAGGTCTTCGCGTGCGGCACCGCCGCCGTCATCACCCCGGTCGGCTCCGTCAAGTCCCGCGGCGGGGACTGGACCGTCGGCGCCGGCGAGCCGGGCCCGATCACCATGGAGCTGCGCCGGGCGCTGCTGGCCATCCAGGGTGGCCAGCGCCCCGACACCCACGGCTGGCTGCACAAGATCGTCTGATGCTGAACCGCCTCCGGCCTGCGCCGTTTCGGATCGCGAGACGGCCGGGCCGGAGCCCGGGCGGTGTGCCAGACTGCGAGCGTGTCCTCGCTTTCGCTGATTATTAGCAGCAGGCGCGCCGGTCCGCAGTGACCGCTTCCGCAGTACCCGACGCGGAGCGAACACCAGCGTCCAGACCCGCGCGCAGACCTCTCGCACCCGCGAGGGGTCTTTTGCTTTTTGGGCCCGCCCCGAACGGCACACCCCGGACCGGCCGGAGCCCCCACAAGGGGCCGAGCGACACCGGGCGCGCGCGGGATGCTGGACAGTGGAGCCGGATCAGAACCGGCAGAGCAGTACCAACCTCCCGGAACGGAGACCCAGGGCCATGACCCAGGCCAGCAATCGCACCGACGACAGCTTCCACGTCTTCGACACCACCCTGCGCGACGGCGCGCAGCGCGAGGGCATCAACCTCACGGTGGCCGACAAGCTGACCATCGCCCGGTACCTGGACGAGTTCGGGGTCGGCTTCATCGAGGGCGGCTGGCCCGGCGCCAACCCGCGGGACACCGAGTTCTTCGCCCGGGCCGCCGCCGAACTCGACCTCCGCAACGCCCAGCTGGTCGCCTTCGGCGCCACCCGGCGGGCCGGCGGAAAGGCCGCCGAGGACCCGCAGCTGGCCGCCCTGGTGACCTCCGGCGCGCCGGTTGTCACCCTGGTCGCCAAGGCCCACGACCGGCACGTCGAACTGGCGCTGCGCACCACGCTGGACGAGAACCTGGAGATGATCCGGGACAGCGTGGCGTACCTGCGCGCCCAGGACCGCCGGGTGTTCATCGACTGCGAGCACTTCTTCGACGGCTACAAGGCCAACCGCGCCTACGCCCTGGCCGTGGTCCGCGCCGCGCACGAGGCCGGTGCCGACGTGGTGGTGCTCTGCGACACCAACGGCGGGATGCTGCCGGCCGGCGTCCGCGACATCGTCGCCGACGTCCTCGCCGACTGCCGGACCTACAAGCCCGGCGCCCGGATCGGCATCCACGCCCAGGACGACACCGGCTGCGCCGTCGCCAACACCCTGGCCGCGGTGGACTCGGGCGCCACCCACGTGCAGTGCACCGCCAACGGCTACGGCGAGCGGGTCGGCAACGCCAACCTGTTCCCGGTGGTCGGCGCGCTGGAGATCAAGTACGACCGGCGGGTGCTGCCGCCCGGCAGCCTGGCCGAGATGACCCGGATCTCGCACGCCGTCGCCGAGGTGGTCAACCTGACCCCCTCCACCCACCAGCCGTACGTCGGCCACTCCGCCTTCGCGCACAAGGCCGGCCTGCACGCCTCCGCGATCAAGGTCGACCCGGACCTGTACCAGCACATCGACCCGGAGACGGTCGGCAACACCATGCGGATGCTGGTCTCCGACATGGCCGGCCGGGCCTCGGTCGAGCTCAAGGGCAAGGAGCTCGGCTACGACCTCTCCAGCGACCGGGACCTCGCCGGCCGGGTGGTCGCCAAGGTCAAGGAGCAGGAGAACCTCGGCTACACCTACGAGTCCGCCGACGCCTCCTTCGAACTGCTGCTCCGCGACGAGGTGCGCGGCAGCCGCGAGCGCTTCTACACCCTGGAGTCCTGGCGGACCATCAGCGAGCAGGGGCCCCAGGGCTTCGCCGGCAACGAGGCGACGGTCAAGGTCTGGGCCAAGGGCGAGCGCCGGATCGCCACCGGTGAGGGCAACGGCCCGGTCGACGCGCTGGACAAGGCGCTGCGCACCGCGCTGGAGCGGATCTACCCGCAGCTGGCCGCGCTGGACCTGGTCGACTACAAGGTCCGCATCCTGGAGGGCCAGCACGGCACCGGCTCCAAGACCCGGGTGCTGATCGAGTCCACCGACGGCACCTCCAGCTGGTCCACCGTCGGCGTGGCCGACAACGTGATCGCCGCGTCCTGGCTGGCCCTGGACGACGCCTACACCTACGGCCTGCTGCGAGCCGGTCTGGAGCCGAGCGCCGGCTGAGTCCCGCGACGGCGCGGCCCACGGACCCCCGGATCCGTGGGCCGCGCCGTTTCGGCGGCTGCCTCGTTCACCGCAGGCGGGCGAGGAGGGCGTGTTCGACGAGGGTGATGAGGGCGCTCTTGGCGCTGTCGCGTCGTCGGGCGTCGAGGGTGATGACGGGGGTG
>NZ_JBFAJO010000086.1:0-34087 GCF_040655255.1 Kitasatospora sp. NPDC050463 | reverse complement strand
GCGGGGCGGGTGGGGGGGGGCGGGGGCCCCCCCCGGGCGGGGTTGGGGCGGGGCGGGCCGGACCAGGTCCGGCGGCCACCGCCGCGTCGTCGACAGGTATCGGGCGGGGACGGTCAGGGGCGGTCGAGGGTGATGGAGTTGACCGGGCCCAGGTCGGCCCAGACCCCGTTCTGGGCGGGCATGTCGTAGTTGCAGTTGGTGCCGTTGTAGCCGAGGCACAGGTGGGCGTGGGCACCACCGGTCTGGTTGTTGAGCACCCAGTGCCAGCCGGTCTTGTTGCTCAGGTTGTGGGCGCCGTAGCTGTAGAACACGTCGGTCGGCGGGGTGGAGGTGGGGGCGCCCTCGCCGTAGATGCAGACCGCCCCGGACGGGCAGCCGTCCCAGCTGTCGGCGGCCTGGGCACCGGTGGCGCCCAGGGTGGTGACGGCGGCGGTCGCAAGGGCGAGCGCGGCGGCGGCGTGCAGGATCCTGCGCATGGTGGTTCTCCCTCTGATGTGGCTGGTCCGGGGGTGACTGGCCCGGCCGGTGATCAGCAGCGTAGGAGCGGTGCGGCGCCGGCGGTCCCTGACGGATGACAGGGTGTGCCGGGCCCGCGGATCGAAGCGGGGACCGTCAGAACGACGCGGATCGAAGCGGGGGCCGTCACCACGGCACGCGTCGCCGCGCAGGTCGGAGGCGGTCTGCCGGGGCGGGCGGCCGCCGCAGGGACCGGGCCCGCCCCGGTGAGGGCGGGCCCGGCCGGCGCCTACTGCGGAGCCGGGGCGTAGCCCGCGGGCCGGGCAGTGAAGGTGCCCCGGCCCTGGGTGCGGCTGCGCAGCCCGGTCGCGTAGCCGAACAGCTCGGCCACCGGCACGGTCGCCGTCAGCGTCGCCGCACCGGCCCGTGCCTGCGAGGCCTGGACCCGGCCGCGGCGGGCCGCCAGGTCACCGAGCACGCCGCCGACCGCGTCCTCGGGCACGCTCACCGTCACCTCGGCGACCGGCTCCAGCAGGAGCGGGCGGCAGAGCCGCAGCGCCTGGCGCAGGGCCTGGCGACCGGCGGTGCGGAACGCCAGGTCCGACGAGTCCTTGGGGTGGGTGGCCCCGTCGGTCAGCGTGACGAGCACCCCGGTGACGGAGTGACCGCCCAGCGGCCCCTCGGCGAGCGCGTCGCGGCAGCCGGCCTCCACGGCCTGGACGTACTCCTTCGGCACCCGACCGCCGGTGACGGTCGAGCGGAACACGAACCCCTCCGCGGCCCGGGCGTCATCGCCGTCCAGCGGCGCCACGTCGAACACGACATGGGCGAACTGGCCGGCGCCGCCCTCCTGTTTGACGTGTCGGTGGACCAGGCCGGACACGCTGCCGGCGATGGTCTCCCGGTAGGCCACCTGCGGCCGCCCGACAGTCACCTCCAGCCCGTGGACGCGGCGGATCTTCTCCACCGCGACCTCCAGGTGCAGCTCGCCCAGCCCCGACAGCACTCGCTGGCCCGTCTCCGGGTCGGTCCGGACCCGCAGCGACGGGTCCTCCTCGGCGAGCCGGGCCAGCGCCGTGGCCAGGCGGTCGGTGTCGACGGCCCGGCGGGCCTCGACGGCCACCGTGACGACCGGGTCGGCCGCCACGGTCGGTTCCAGGACCAGCGGTGCGCCGGGCGCACAGAGCGTGGCACCCGCACGGGCGGCCTTGACCCCGACCACGGCGACGATGTCCCCGGCCGCCGCCGACTCCGTCTCGGCGTGCCGGTCGGCCCGGACCCGCAGGATCCGGGCGACCCGTTCGGTGCGCCCCGTACCGGCGTCCAGCACCGTGTCCCCCTTCCGGATCGTGCCCGAGTAGACGCGCAGGTAGGTGAGCCGGCCGGTGGCGGTGGCGTTCACCTTGAACGCCAGCGCGGCGAACGGCCCGGCCGGATCGGCGGTGCGCCGCTGCTCCGCGCCGTCGAGCAGGCCGCGCACGGCCGGCACGTCCAGCGGCGAGGGCAGGTAGTCCACCACGGCCGCGAGCAGCGGTTCGATGCCCCGGTTGCGGTAGGCCGAGCCGCACAGCACGACCACGGCCTCGCCGGTGCGGGTGAGGTCGCGCAGCGCGGCGGACAGCGTCCCGGTGGAGAGCGCCGCACCGTCGCAGTACTCCTCCAGCGCGCCGGGGTGGAGCCCGGCCACCGCCTCGTCGAGCAGGCGGCGGCGGTGCTCGGCCTCGGCCCACAGCTCGTCGGGGACGGGGCCCTCCCGGTAGGCGTCCGGGCCGGGCCGGTCGGCCCAGGTGAGGGCGCGCATCCGCAGCAGGTCGACGACGCCGGTGAAGCCGTTCTCCTGCCCGATGGGCAGCTGGACGGCGAGCGGGACGGGGTGCAGGCGGTCGCGGATGGAGGCGACGGCCGCGTCCAGGTCGGCGCCGGCGCGGTCGAGCTTGTTGACGAACGCGATCCTCGGCACGCCGTGCCGGTCGGCCTGGCGCCACACCGACTCGCTCTGCGGCTCGACGCCCGCCACGGCGTCGAAGACCGCCACCGCCCCGTCGAGCACCCGCAGCGAGCGCTCCACCTCGTCGGCGAAGTCCACGTGGCCCGGGGTGTCGATCAGGTTGATCCGGTGGCCGTCCCAGGCGCAGCTGACCGCCGCGGCGAAGATGGTGATGCCCCGGTCGCGCTCCTGGGGGTCGAAGTCCGTGACGGTCGTCCCGTCGTGGACCTCGCCCCGCTTGTGGGTGGCGCCGGTGAGGTAGAGGATCCGCTCGGTGACGGTGGTCTTGCCCGCGTCCACGTGGGCGAGGATGCCCAGGTTGCGCACGGTGGCGATGGCCGCGGTGGCGGAGGTCGTGGTGCTGGTCGTGCTGACGAGGTCGGTGCGCATGGCCCGGTGCCTTTCGGGGTGGTCCGCGGAGGTGACGGCGCGATTGCGGCGACGACGGCGGCAGTCGGCCGGAGGCTGTCCGGCCACCCCGCACGCACCTGACGCTCAGTCATCAGAGCAGGGGCGGGCGGGGGTTCAGGCGTTCGTCGCGGACTTCCGGTACCGACCGCGCAGCGGGCACCGGGCGCACGAGGACACCAGGATCACCTCGTACCGCGACGAGGGAACGACAACAGCGGTGCGGTAGCGCACGACTGCTCCTCCCTCACTCGTCACGGAGCACGCCACCCCACGGACCGCGGCGGCGTGCGACTGCGGTGCGAGTCTAGGGAGCCCGGGCGGCGCGGGTCACCCGGTTTTCCCGCCCGCCGCCGGGCGGCCACGGCAGCCACGGCGGCACCGCCGAGCACGACGACCGAGCACGACGGCCGAGCGGCACCGACGAGCACCAGCACCGACCACGCCGGAAGCAAGTGACGTACCCCCTCGACGAGTTCGTCCCGGATCAGCGGCCACCGGGAAGCCGACCGCACCCCGGGCGCCGTCAGGGCGCGCTGCGGCAGGCCTCGCCCTCGGCCGGCGCCGCCGACGCGGTCGGCACCCCCGGTCGGCCCCCCGCCCCGCGCGGCCGGCCGAGCACCACGCCCGCCAGCACCAGCAGCAGCCCGCCCGCCTGGAGCGGCCCGAGCTCCTCCCCCGCCACCGCCGTACCGAGCAGGACACCGGTCAGCGGGTTGAGCAGCCCGATCAGCCCGACCGTCCCCGCCGGCAGGTGCCGCAGTCCGGCGAACCACGCCGCGAACGCCAGTGCGGTGGCCACCACGGTGACGTAGCCGAAGGCGAGCAGCTCCGGCAGGCCGGGAGCCGGCGGCGCGCCCTCGGCGAGCGCGGCCACCGGGAGCAGCACGAGCCCGCCCGCGATCAGCTGCCAGGAGGTCGAGGCCAGGACGTCCGCGCCGTCGCGCCACCGGCCGGCGAGCACGTAGCCGCAGGAGGAGACCAGCATGGCGGCCACCGAGGCGGCCAGCCCGGGCAGGCTCACCGCGCCCGTCCGGGTCAGCACCATCAGCCCGACCCCTGCCAGGCCCACCAGTGCGCCGGCCAGGTGCGCGCGGGCGGGCCGCTCGGCCACCAGGGCCCAGGCGATCAGCATCATCGCCAGCGGGGAGGCCGCCATGACGGTCGAGGCGACGCTGGTGGCCAGCAGCTGTGAGGCGACGTAGAGCAGGACGAAGAAGACGCCCGTGTTGAGCAGCCCTAGCACCGCCGAACGCCACCACCAGGCGCCGCGCGGCCGCCGTCGACAGAGGGCCAGCAGGATCAGGCCGGCCGGCAGGGCCCGCAGGGCGGCACCCCAGAGCGGGCGGTCGGCCGGGAGGAACTCGCGGGTGACGTAGTAGTTGGCACCCCAGGCGACCGGCGCGACGGCGGTCAGCACCACCCATCGCAGATTCGCTTCCATGGAAGCAATATACCTTCCGGGGAAGCTATCCCGCTAGGATGGGGACCATGGAGCATCAGCGCGAACCGGTCGGACCGCCGCCCGGAGCCCCGGACCACGTGGCCGCCATCCAGGCCGAATGGCGGCGGGAGCGGCCCGACCTCGATGTCTCGCCACAGGCGGTGATCGGCCGGCTGCACCGCCTCGCCGCCCGTCTCACCGACGAACTCGGCCTGGTGTACGGCCGCTACGGGCTGGGCGAGGGCGAGTTCGACGTGCTCGCCGCACTGCGCCGGGCCGGCTCCCCGTTCGAACGGGCCCCCGGTGAGCTCGCCGCCCACACGATGGTCACCACCGGCGCCATGACCAAGCGGATCGACCGCCTGGAGCGGGCCGGCCTGGTCACCCGCCGCCGCAGCGACGAGGACGGGCGCGGGCGCGTGGTCGCCCTCACCCCGGCCGGCCGCCGACTGATCGACGAGGCCTTCACCGCCCACATGCGCAACGAACACCGCCTGCTGGAGCTGCTCACCCCGGAGGAAGCGGGCACCCTGGAGGGCCTCCTGACCACCTGGCAGCACCGCCTGGACCACCGGCAGCCACCCGCCGCCACCTGACAGCGGCCCGGCACCCCACCCCGCCCCCGCCGCACACCCACCCCGGCGCGCCCGGCCCGCCGCGCCCGCCCCGGCGCACACCCACCCCGGCGCGCCCGGCCGGACGGAGCCGCCGCGTCGACTCAGGACACCGGCGTCCACCCCGGCGGCGTCAGCCCGGTGTCGTCCAGGATCCGGTCCACGCTCTGCTCCAGGGTGCTGTCCTGGCCGATGACCCGCTCCACACCCCCGGGCAGCAGGTCGCCCCCGACGTACCAGCCGGCCATGTCCTCCGAGGTGAACTCGGTGGCCTGCGGCCGCAGGGCGTGGCGGTGCAAGGTCTCCACGAGGTCGACGTCGAGGTAGTACAGCCGGGTGCGGCCGCGGTGGTCCGCGGCCAGCCGGCCCAGCATCGGGCCGTAGCGCGCAGCGGACAGGATGCCTTCGACGACGACGTGGAAGCCGTGGTCGAGGGCGTAGCGGGCGACGGTGTCGATCAGGCCGATCGCGGCCGCGCCGTCCGTGTCCCGCTCCCGCAGCACGGTCCGGCGCAGGTTGTCCTGGCCGACCAGCGCGAGCCCTCGCCCGTACCGGGCCCGCAGGGCGGCCGCGATGCTCGACTTGCCGGATCCGCTGTTGCCCCGCAGGACGACCAGCACGGTGTGCTCACTCCCCGTCATCTGCACCACGCTAGTGGACGGCCCCCGGGGCGTCAGCCGCTCCGCTGCCACCGGGTTGTGCACGAACCGGACCGTCGGCGGGCGCGACGGCGCCCATGGCGATGCCCCCCGGTGGTCGCCGGCCGCCCCTGGGACACGCTCGCCGCACACTTCGACGAAGCGCTGCGCCCGCCCCGGGGCGGGGCTCCGGCCGAGATCCCGGCCGGGCCCCGGCCCCTGCGGTCCGTCAGAGCGGCCGGGTGTCGTAGGCGTCCCGGGCGGCGAGCACCTCGGGCATGTTCTCCTCGGCCCAGGCCTTGATCGCCCGCATCAGCGGCAGCAGGCCGGTCCCCAGCGGGGTCAGCGCGTAGTCGACCCGGACCGGCACCGAGGGTGTGACGGTGCGGGTGAGCAGGCCGTCGCGCTCCAGGGCGCGCAGGGTCTGGGTGAGCATCTTCTCGCTGACCCCGGCCAGCCGGCGGCGCAGGTCGCTGTAGCGCTGCGGGCCGTCGGCCAGGGCGTTGACGAGAAGGCTGACCCACTTGTCACCGATCCGGTCGAGCAACTGCCGGGCCGGGCACTGCGCGAGATAGGCGTCGAAGCCGGCGCGCTCGGCCGAGCGGCGCTGAGCGGCGGTCATGGTGGCCATGGGCTCTCCTCCCCGTACGGTACGCACTTCGCGGTGCGTGCTTTCCGCTGGAGGGCAACTCTCCCTAGCGTGGGCACCGTTCGCAAGCCCGACCCTTTCTCTCGGGCCTCCCGGACCTCCCGCTCCCCCAGTCCCGCCGTCCCCTCCCCCGAAGGAGTTCGCAGTGCGCGCCGTCGTCGTTCGCAGCCATGCCGGTCCCGAAGCCCTGGAGCTGGTGGACGTCCCCGTGCCCGAGGTCGGACCGGGCCAGGTGCGGGTCCGGGTGGCGGCCGCCGGGGTCAACCCGGTGGACGCCGTGACCCGGTCCGGGGCCCTGCTGGCGGCGGGGCTGATGGCACCGCGCGAGGTGACCGGCCTGGGCTGGGACGTGGCCGGGGCGGTCGACTGTGTGGGCGTGGGGGTGTCCGGCTTCGGCCCGGGCGACCCGGTGATCGGCCTGCGCGACCGCCTGGACGTCTCCCTCGGCACCTACGCCGACTACGTGGTGCTGGACGCCTCGGCGCTGGCCCCGGCCCCGGCCGGGGTGCCGGCGGTCGAGGCCGCGACCCTGCCGCTGAACGGGCTGACCGCCACCCAGGCACTGGACCTGCTCGACCTGCCCGCCGGCGGCACGCTGCTGGTGACCGGCGCGGCCGGTGCGGTGGGCGGCTTCGCCGTCGAACTCGCCGCCCTCCGGGGCCTGCGGGTCGTGGCGATGGCCGGCGAGGCCGACGAGGCGCTGGTCCGGGGGCTGGGCGCCGACCGGTTCGTGCCGCGCGGCACCGCCGATCCGGCCGCCGCCGTCCGGGCGCTCGTCCCGGGCGGGGTGGACGGCGCCCTGGACGCGGCCCTGCTCGGGGTGGTCGCGCTCGGCGCGGTCCGCAACCGGGGAGCCTTCGTCAGCGTGGCCGGCGGCGCACCGCAGGGCCTGCGCGGCATCCGGGTGTCCACCGTCTGGATCACCGCCGACGGCCCGGCGCTCGCCGAACTGTCCGCCCTGGCCGCCGCACGGCGGCTCACCCTGCGGGTGGCGGGCACCCACCCGCTGGCGCGGGCCGCCGACGCCCACCACCGGCTGGCCCGCGGCGGCCTGCGCGGCCGACTCGTCCTGGTGCCCTGAACCACCCCGGCCCGGTCACCGGTCCGGGCTGTCGGAGGTCTCGAACCACCTTCGCCCCGCGTACCGTTGGCGGAGCCAGGCGAGTGCGCCGAGCAGGCCGACCACGCCGCCCGCGCAGAGCTTGACGGCGCCCTTGGCGAGCAGCCACCCGACGCCGGGGGCCGTCCAGCCCAGCCAGTGGAAGACGGCCAGCAGGACCGCCACGGCACCCAGCGCCGCCAACGCGGTGGCGACCACCGCCGCCCCGGTGGAGAGTTCGCGCTCCTCGGTCGCCGTCGCCGGTGTCTCGTTCGTGCCCCCATGATCCATGAGGGCGATCCTACGTCGGCCTCAGCGCGGGGCGTGGTGGGTGTCGCCGCTGTGCTCGCCGGTCTCGTGGTCGGGGAAACTGACGGCCAGGGTGACGCGGTACTCGTAGACGTCGTCGCAGTGCCCGGGCACGCGCGCCCAGGCCATCGAGTGCACCTCCGCCTCGGGTGCCTGTCGGCACCAGGCGGCGGCCTCCTCCAGGGCCCGGGCCGCCGAACGGCCGGTGCACACCACGGCGGTGTACGCGGCGACGGCGACGTCGCCACCGCTGCGCCCCGCCCGCGAGACCGCCCGAACGGCGGCTGCGGCATGGGTCAGGTCACGGGCCAGGTCGTCCACCACGCGAGGCGGCGCCGGGAGGACCACCGGCCCCTCCGCCACGGTCTCCGGCAGGTTCGTGCTCACCGTCTGGGCCTCCATCCGCCTGGTCACGGGATCCGCCGGGTGCGGGATCCACCTGGTCACCGGCCCAAGGATGCCGGGCGACCGTTCCTGGCATGACCACTTTCACCGGAGCATCACCCGTCCGGGGAGCTGATGGTGGAGAGATCGACACCGAACACCCCGCACTGGTAAGGGACCTTCACCGCATCGGACCTGGTCAGGACCGCCCGCCACGGGCGCCGTCCGGAGCCCGTCCGGACGTGCGCGTACCACCCCCGCACCCCGGACCGCCCGTCCGGCCGCCGGACGCGCCGGGTTCACCGTCGTGACGCAGCCGTACAACTCCCGTTGCGGGAACGGGAAGTACCGGCCGGGCCCGACCACTAGGATCCCCTCAGCATCGCAGTCCGCCGCACCGGCGGGCGCCAGTAGAGGGGGTCCCATGCAGCTCAAGTCACCGGTCCGGTACGGCCGTCGGCAGCTCTGGCTGCCCGCGCTGGCCCTTGCGGCCGTCGCGGTGGCCGGCTGCTCGTCCTCCGGCGGCGGGGCCACCGCGGCACCCCCTCCGACCACGCCCGCGCCCACCACATCGGCCCCCGCCGGATCGACGCCGCCCGGATCCACCGCGCCCACCGCCTCCGTACCGGCCCCCACCGCCGCCGGCACGCCCACCACCGCGCCCGCCGCCCGGCCGGACGATGCCTGCACGCTGCTGACCTCGCCCCAGGTCATCGCCGCGGTGGGCACCGGCGGCCCGTTCCGCGGCACCCACCTCGACCCGGCGAGCGACGGCAGCCCGGTCTGGGGCTGCACCTGGGGCTCCCGCCAGTCGTACGCCTCCATCCACGAGACCAGCCCGACCGCCCTGGCCTCCGCCCGGGCGAACGGCGAACTCCAGGTCACGCCGCTGCCGGGGGTCGGCCAGGAGGCGGTGCTGGCCCAGCGCAAGGACGGCACCCACCCGAGGGTGCTCTTCCTGACCGGCGGCCGCGCCTACGCCGTCGAGGTGGTCAAGGACCGCGGCCCGGGCGACGACGTCAACGCCCCGGCCGAGGCAGTCGCCGAGGGCGCGCTGGCGATGGTGCTGGCAAAGCAGCTCACGGCCTGAGCCGCCCCGCCGTCCCGCTGTCTCGCCCCCGGTCCGGCGGCGGGACGGCGGAGAGGCGGCGGCGGGACGGCGGCCACCGCCGCGGAGACGCCGGGCGGGCAGCCCGTTCCCTCCGGGGCGTGAACGGCGCCGGGGCGGGGGCTGCGGGCGGATGCGGGCACGACGCGGGCGTTCACAGAATGACGCCACGGCGCCGAACCCGTACTCCTCCGACAGCCAAGGCGGACCGTATGAGCCGACTCCACCCATCCCCGCCCCCGGGCGGCCCACGCACCACGCCGGCAAGCCGTCCGGTGGTGAGCCGAACGCCTGCGGCCCGCACCGGTACGGCCCTGCTGAGCGGGCTGGCGCTGCTCGCCCCGGCCGTGGCCGGTTCGCTGGCCACGGCGACACCCGCACGGGCCGACAACCCCACCGTCTCGGTGAACAGCATGCGCACCGGCTGGGACGCGGCCGAGCCGGGCCTGGGCCCCGCGCAGGTCTCCGCCTCGGACTTCGGCCGGCGCTGGTCCACCGCCGTCGACGGCGCCGTCCTCGCGCAACCGCTGGTCGCCGGTTCGACCGTGGTGGTCGCCAGCGAGACCAACCACGTCTACGGGATCGGCGCGGCCGACGGCCGGATCCTGTGGCAGCGAGCGCTCGGCTCGCCCGTCCCGTCGTCCACCGCCTGCCTCTCCCCCGGCACCGGCATCACCTCGACGCCCGTGTACGACAAGGCGACCGGCACGGTCTACCTGGTGACGAAGTCCTCCGAGGGCGGCGCCCACTTCTCGGTGCACGCGCTGGACGTCGCCTCGGGCGCCGAACGCGGCGGCTGGCCGGTCCCCGTCCAGGGAGCGCCGGTGAACAGCCCCGGGGTGCCGTTCGACCCGGGCACCTCGGCCCAGCGTTCCGGGCTCCTGCTGCTGGACGGCGCGGTGTACTTCGGCTTCGCCTCGGACTGCGGGGTCGGCACGTACGTCGGCGTCGTCGGGGGCGTCAACACGAGCTCCCGCAAGCTGACGCTCTGGTCCACCGAGTCCGGCTCCGCCTCGCAGAACGGGGGTGTCTGGATGAGCGGCGGCGGCCTGGTCTCGGACGGCTCCGGGCGGATCATCCTCGCCACCGGCAACGGCGCCGGCACGGGCTCCTCCCCGCCCAAGGGCCGGGCGACAAGCCGCAGGGCCACTTCGCCGAGTCCGTCGTGCGGCTGGGCGTGAACGCCGACGGCAGCCTCGCCCCGAAGGACTTCTTCAGCCCGACCAACAACCGGGACATGGACCACGGTGACCTGGACCTCGGCTCCGGCGGCCCCGCCGCCCTGCCGTCCGGCTTCGGCACGGCCGCCCACCCGCACCTGCTGGTGCAGGTCGGCAAGGACGGCCGGATCTTCCTGCTGGACCGCGACCACCTGGGCGGCATGGGCCAGGGCCCGAACGGCACCGACGGCACGGTCGGCACGACCGGCCCGTTCAAGGGCGTCTGGGGCCACCCCGGGGTCTGGGGCGGCGACGGCGGCTACGTCTACCTGGTCGAGAACTACGGCTCGCTGCGCGCGCTCAAGTACACGGTGAACAGCGCCGGGAACCCCCAGCTGACCAGCGCGGGCACCAGCACCGAGGGCTTCGGCTACGCCTCCGGCTCACCCGTGGTCACCTCCAACGGGACGGCCTCCGGCTCGGCACTCGTCTGGACCGTCTACTCCGGTACCGGTCCGGGCGGGCAGAACGGCGAGCTGCGGGTGTACGACCCGCTGCCGGTCAACGGCACGCTCAAGCTGCGCCGCAGCTTCGCGCTCGGCACGGTGAGCAGGTTCGCCGTCCCCGCCACGGACGCCGGGCGGGTGTTCGTCGGCACCAAGGACGGGCACCTGGTCGCCTTCGGACGCGCCGCTTCCTGACCACGGGACGCGGTGCGAGCACCCAAACCCCCGGCCCCGGCCCATCACCCGTTCGAGCCCGTTTGACCGCGCATCGTGCGGGTTGGACCGGCGGCCGGGCCCGGCGGCTCGTAGCGTCTTGACCCACGGGGCCGCGCGGCCCACAGGGCCCGTGTGCTCCTCCCACCCGCCCTCTCCCGAGGAGGAATCCGATGAACCGCACTGCCGCTCCGCTGCCCACCCCCGCCGCCGCACCGCCCGAGCGCCCGGCCGGCGCCGCCGCGAGGCCCGCCTGGTCCGCGCCGGCGGTCGAGTGCCACCGCACCGGCGCCGAGGTCACCGCCTACGCCGGACGGGCCGCCCAGTGGCGCAACCGCTGACCCGCGAGCGGTTCGCGGCGAGGCTGTACGACCTGCGGGAACGGTACTGGGACACCCACCCGTTCCATCTGCGCCTGCACTCCGGTGGCTGCACGCCACCGGAGTTGCGGCGCTGGGTCGCCAACCGCTGGTACTACCAGCTCTGCCTGACCCGCAAGAACGCCGCGATCATCGCCAACTGCCCGCTGCCGGAGGTCCGGCGGGCCTGGGTCGAACGGCTCGGCTACCAGGACGGTCCGGGCCCGGGGGCGGCCGCCCCGGAGGACGACGACCGGGGCAGGGGAAGGGGCGGGGACAGCGCCGCGCCGAACGAGGGTGGGCTGGCCGACTGGCTGGTGCTCGCCGAGGCCGTCGGCCTGGACCGCGCGGAGGTCACCGACGAGCGGCACGTCGCCCGCGGCGTCCGCTTCGCCGTCGACGGCTATCTGCACTTCTGCCAGACCAGACCGTGGACGGAGGGCGTGGCAGCGGCCCTCACCGAGATGTTCTCGCCCGACCACATGGCCCAGCGGGTGACCGCCTGGCGCACCCACTACGACTGGATCGACCCGGCGGGGTACGCGTACTTCGAACACCGCATCCCCACCGCTCGCAAGGACAGCGCCCGCACCCTGGAGCTCGTGCTGGACCACTGCGTCACCGCCCACCAGCAGCAGGCCGCACTCGACGCCCTGGCCTTCAAGTGCGAGGTGCTGCGCGCCATGCTGGACGCCGTCGACTACGGGGGCGACCGGTGACGACCGCTCCGACCGCCGAGGTGCCCGGGCTGCGGCGCGGGGTGCGGCTGGTGCACGACCCGGTCCGCGACCGGGCCGCGCTGCTGTACCCCGAGGGTGTCCTGCTGCTCAACGACACCGCCGCCGCCGTGCTGCGCCACTGCGACGGGCGGCGCGACGCCGGCCTGATCACCGCCGGGCTCGCCGCCGAGTACGACGGGGTGGACGGCGCGCAGGTCCGCGAACTGCTCGCCGACCTCGCCGAGCGCCGGCTGCTCACCCTGGACGGCTCCGGCTCGCCCGCGCTGGCGTACCCGGCCACCGGGCTGCCGGGCGCCGCCGTCCGGGCACCGGCACCGTTCGGCCTGATCGCCGAACTCACCTACCGCTGCCCGCTGCAGTGCACCTACTGCGCCAACCCGCTCGAACTCGCCCGCTACCGTGACGAGCTGGACACCGATCAGTGGCTCCGCGTGCTCGACCGGGCACGCGGCCTCGGCGTCCTGCAGGTCCACCTCACCGGCGGGGAGCCGCTGCTCCGCCGCGACCTGGACCGGATCGTCGCCCACGCACACGGCCTGGGCCTCTACACCAACCTGGTCACCAGCGGCATCCCGCTGGACGGGCCACGCGCCGCCGCACTCGCCGAGGCCGGGCTGGACCACGTCCAGCTCTCCGTCCAGGACGCCGACCTGCGCCGCGCGGACGCCGTCGCCGGCCTGGCCGCGCACGAGCGCAAGCTCGCCGCGGCCGCGCTGCTGACCGGCGCGGGGCTGCCGCTGACCGTCAACGCCGTGCTGCACCGGGGCAATCTGGCCCGCCTCGGCGCACTCGCCGATCTGGCCGTGGCACTCGGCGCCGACCGGGTCGAGCTGGCGCACACCCAGTTCTACGGCTGGGCCTGGCACAACCGGGCCCACCTCGCCCCGAGCGAGGCGCAGGTCCGCCAGGCCGAGCTGGACGTGGCCGCCGCCCGGGAACGCCACGGCGACCGGATCGAGATCGTGCACGTCGCGGCCGACCACCACGGCGGCACCGTGAAGCCCTGTATGGACGGCTGGGGCAGGCGACAGCTGGTCGTCGCCCCCACCGGCGACGTACTGCCCTGCCTGGCCGCCGCACAGCTGCCCGGCCCGGCGCTGCCGAACGCGGTGACCGACGGTCTCGCCGCGAGCTGGCACGACTCCTCCCTGTTCAACCGCTACCGGGGCACCGACTGGATGCCGGAGCCCTGCCGCAGCTGCGCGCTGCGCGAGGTGGACCACGGCGGCTGCCGGTGCCAGGCCTTCCAGTTCACCGGCGACCCGGGCGCCACCGACCCGGCCTGCCGGCTCTCCCCCGACCACCACCTGGTCACCGGGCCGGTCCCGACGGCCGCCCCGGCCCCCGCACCCCGGAGGATGCGCTGAAGATCAGGATCCTGGGCACGGCCGCCGGCGGCGGCCTGCCCCAGTGGAACTGCGGCTGCGAGGGCTGCGCCACCGCCCGCCGCACCGGCGCCGCCCGCAGCCAGGACTGCCTGGCGGTCAGCGCGGACGGCGCCGCCTGGTACCTGGTCAACGCCTCGCCCGACCTGCGCGCCCAGCTGCTGGCCACCCCCGAACTCGCCCCGGCGGCCGGCACCCGGGACACCCCGCTGCGCGGTGTCCTGCTCACCAGCGGCGAGCTCGACCACACCCTCGGACTGTTGACCCTGCGGGAGGCCGCCGGGCTGAGCGTGCACGCCACCGAGCCGGTCCGCGCCGCGCTGCACGGCGCCTTCCCGGTCGGCCCGCTGCTCGCGCCCTACACCAAAGCCCGCTGGCAGGGCGTCGTGCCCGGCACCGCCGTCGACCTGGCCGGCGGCCTGCGCGCCGAGCCGCTGGCGCTCGGCGGAAAGCGGCCCCGGTACGCCGCCGACCTGCCCGGCGAGGGCTGGGACGGACGGGCCGACTGGGTGACCGGCTACCGGTTCACGGCAGCCGGGAGCAACGCGAGCGCGGTGTACGCGCCCGGGCTGGCCGCCTGGACGCCGGAGCTCGACCGGGCGGTGGCCGCCGCGACCGTGGTGATCCTCGACGGCACCTTCGCCACCGACGACGAACTCGCCGAGCACACCGGCGGCTCGCGCTCCTCGCGCGGCATGGGCCACCTGGCGATCGAGGACTCGCTGGCCCAGCTGGCCCGACACCCCGGCCCGCGCTACCTCTACACCCACCTCAACAACACCAACCCGCTGGCGCATCCGAGCTCTCCCGGCTCCGCCGACCTCGCGGCGGCGGTGGCGGCGGTGGGCGCGACCGTCGCCGAGGACGGACAGCTCGTCGAGCTCTGAGGCGCCACCGCCGCTCTCCGCCCCACGGCCCCGGCACCCACGGCCCCGCCACCCACACGTTCACCGGACCGTGGGGCCCGGGAGAGCCGCTGCTCACCCGGGCCCTGTCAGATCGTCGTGATACTAATCATTCGCGGTAACACGAACTGTCATGCACTGGCAGGCACGATGGTGACAGCCCGTCCGTTCCCCGAGGGTCCGGACGGTCACGGGGAGGGCACGGCATGAGGGCACGAGTCGGCAGCGGACAGCAGGCGGGGCGCCGGATCCGGCTGGGCAAGCGGGTGACCGGGGCGGCGGCCGCCTTCACCGCGCTGGCGGCGCTGACCGGCTCTCAGGTGACCGGCCTCGGCCTCACCGCCGTCGCGGCCACCACCCCGGCACCGTCCGCGGTCGGCCCGACCACGGCCGTCGTCGCCTCGTCCACGGAGCAGCCCGCGGCGACGCCGCCCGGGGCCGCCCTGCCCCCGCTCCCCGGCGGGCCCGCCGTACCGGTCGACGGCGGGGGCTCCATCCCGCTGCCGCAGCCGCCCGCGACCCTGCCGGGCGACCCGTCCGCCGGACCGTTCCGAACCGGGCCCGCCCTGCCGGCGACGGCCCAGGCCGCCTACCGCAAGGCCGAGGCGGCGCTGACCCTGCGCTCGCCCGCCTGCCACCTGCCGTGGCAGCTGCTGGCCGCGATCGGCGAGGTCGAGTCCGGTCAGGCCGACCGTGGCGGGGTGGACGCCGCCGGGACGACGTACCGGCCGATCCTCGGCCCCGTGCTCAACGGCAACGGCTTCGCGGCGATAGCCGACACCGACGGCGGCCGGTACGACGGCGACCGGCTCTGGGACCGGGCCGTCGGGCCGATGCAGTTCATCCCCTCCACCTGGGCCTACTGGGGGGTCGACGCCAACGGCGACGGCCGGGCGGACCCGAACAACATCTTCGACGCGGCCGAGTCGGCCGGCCGCTACCTCTGCGCGGGCGGGCGCGACCTCGCCGACCCGGCGCAGCTGGACCGGGCGATCCTCGGCTACAACAACTCGGGCGAGTACCTGCGGACCGTCAAGAACTGGATGGCCCACTTCGGCAGCGGGGCGGCGACCACCACCCCGGACCGGCCGGCCCCCGCCACCACCGCTCCGGCGACCAGCCCTGCGGCGCCCGCACCCTCGCCGACCCCGACCGGCACCCCGACCGGCACGCCGACCGACGCCCCGACGCCGACGCCGACGGGTGCGCCCAGCCCGGCTCCGACGGTGACGCCCACACCCACCGCCGCGCCGTCGCCCTCGGCCAGCACGAGCCCGAGCCCGAGCGCCACGCCGTCCGGAACCCCCAGCACCTCCCCCACCGGGACCCCGACCGGCACACCGACGGCGACCCCGACCGGAACACCCACCGCCTGCGCCACGCCCACCGCGACGGCGACGCCCACCGGCGGCGCGAGCCCGACGCCCTCCCCCTCGGCCACCGCCACCGCCACCGCCACCGCCACGCCCACTGCGCCCGGCTGCCCGACCCCGACCGGCACGCCGAGCGGCACCCCAAGCGGCACCCCGACGGCGACCTCGTCGGGCGCCGCCACCGCAAGCGCCTCGCCCTCTCCCTCGGTGCCCCGGTCCCCGTCGGCCTCACCGTCGGCCCGCTGACCACGCACGGGCCGGAGGATCCCACGCCCGGCTCCTCCGGCCGCTGCGCCGAGCGGTCCCCGGAGGACGGCCCACCGAGCCGACGCCCGATCAGCCCTCCTCGTCGTCCTCGACGTAACGCCCGGCCGCCCGGTCCCGCCGCTCCCGCACCTTGACCGGGAGGTCCGGATCCCAGTCGGAGGTCCGGGGCAGCTCGGGGCCGTCGGGGCCGAGGCGGACCACCGGTTCGACCCACACCAGACGGAACCGTCGGTCGGCGGCCCGGAGTTCATGCCCGCGCTCGGCGTCCAGCCGGTCGGCGGCCGCGGCGGACCGGGTGCTGGGATCGGCCCGCCCCCAGCAGCGGAACCCGTGACCGAGGTCGTCGCGGGCCGTCTGCGGGGTGGTGGCGTGACAGCCGAGGATGCGCCAGGCCCCGTCGTCGGTGCGCTGGAGACCGCCGAAGGCGGGCGGCATCGTCATCAGGCTCGGATACCGCTGGCGGGACGCCCAGGCCCCCAGACCGGCCACGGCTGCGACCGGGTCGTCGGAATGGGCGACCCGGATGGCGCGGTGCTCCGGCAGCCGCACAGCGTCATCGTCCATGCGGCCAGGCAGTGGACGTGGTGAGCGAGCCGCAGGGTTACCGGGGAAGTGCACCCGACCGGCCAGCGCGGCGCGGTCGGGCGGGCCGTCCGCCCCGGTCCGCATGCGTGGCGGCCCGGCGCGGGCCTCGCCCCGGGGCGGGCGGGCGCGGGAGCGACAGCGGGCGCGGGAGCGACAGCGGGCGCGGGGCCCGTCCGGGGGGAGATCGGACGGGCCCCGCGCCGCCGGTCGCCGGACCGGCCGAGGGCCGGTCGCGGGTGATGCGCGGGCCGGTCAGAGGTGCTTGGCCAGCTCCGGCATCAGGTCCTGGAAGGTGCGCCCGCTCGCGGGCTGGCCGATCGCGGCCATCTGCCAGCCGCCGCCCGTGCGCTGCACCTTGGCCATGATCTGGGCGGTGTACGGGCCGCCGCCGGTGAGGGTGTAGCGGGCCAGTTCGGCGCCGGTCTGCTCGTCGACCAGCCGGCAGAAGGCGTTCTCGACCTCCTGGAAGGTCTGCCCGGTGAAGGAGTTGACGGTGAAGAGGATCTGGTCGACCTCGGCCGGCACCCGGGTGAGGTCCACCGTGATCGACTCGTCGTCGGTGGCGTCCCCGGCGCCGCCGGTGAGGTTGTCCCCGCTGTGCCGCACCGAACCGTCGTTGCTGGTGAGGTGCTGGAAGTAGACCACGTCCACCGGCTTCCCCGCGGCGAACAACACGGCCGAGGCGTCCAGGTCGATCTCCTGCGAGGCCAGCAGTTTGGCGAAGAACCCCTTCCGCTGGGCGGCCCGCCAGCCGAGGCCCATCCGCACCACGCCCAGCTGCCCCCCGCCCGGCTTCTCCAGGCTCAGCTTCTGCCCCTTGGCCAGCGAAACGCTCATCGCGTCCTCCTCGTTGCTCCGCCCTGCGCCTTGAATCTACAGCACTGTAGAGATTCCCGGTGCACAGGGTCGTTCCTGGGGATCCCCGTACCCCGCTCCCACGATCAACACCACACGCTCCGGGCACGGACCGCTCTCCCGCACGCGTGACGCCGGTCGCGCGCCCGGCTCCCGGCGCCGCGCCCCGGCGGCCGGCGGGAGCCCGGCCCGTCAGCTCCCGGCCTGTCAGCTCCCGGCCCGTCAGCTCTCGGCCCGTCAGCTCCCGGCCCGCTGCCAGGCGCCGAACGGGCTGTTCGCCCCCACCGCGGTCCGCCGGACGGCGTAGAGGCGGGCGTCCCGGCCGAGCGCGAGGACGACCTCCCGGCCGGCGGCGTCCGTCGTCACGGTCGGCGCGCCGATGATCACGCTGCCGAGGTCGGGCCAGTCGGCGGCGAACCCGCGGTCCGGGGCGGTCTGGGAGACCAGGCTGACCCCGGCGCCGCCGTTGCGGGCCGCCACCGTCATCCGGCCGTCACCGCCGGTCACCACCGAGACGCCCTCCAGGGTGGCCGGCCCGCCCAGCGAGTCCGGCGAGGTGGTCCAGGAGCCGTCCGTCCGCACGTACTGGGTGCCGACCTGGCCGCTGCCGGCCTGCTGGTAGAAGATCTCCAGCCGGCCGTCGGCGTTGCGGCCCACCGTGATCGGGCCGGCCGGGGCGGGGCCGAGCAGACCGGCGTCCGGCACGAACGGGCCGTCGGGCCCGGACTGCCGCCAGTGCAGGATGCCGTCCTTCGAGGGAGCGAACAGCTCGATCCCGCCGTCGGGGGCGAGGGCCGCCGCGAGGCCGTCCCGGACCCAGCTGCCGTGCAGGTCGGCCCAGTCCGTGGTCCAACCGCCCTGCGGCAGCTGGGAGACCGCGCTCACACCGCCACCGCCGTTGCGGACGAAGACGGTCAGCAGGCCGTTGTGGCCGAGGACGGGCACGGGGCTGCCGACGTAGTCCGGCGTGCCCGGATTCGGGTTGCCGAGAGTCGTCCAGTCGGTCCACGTACCGGAGGCGCTCTGCGCCGTCGTGACGATCCGGTTGTCCTCCAGCCGGATGCCGAACAGGTGGATCAGTCCGCTGCCGTCCTTCACCACCCCGAGGGCGGCGGCGAGCCCCGCACCGCCCGGAACGGCGGCCGGTCCGGACCAGCCGCCGCCCGGCGCCGTCTCGCGCCAGACCTGGACGCGGCCGTCGAGCACGGCGAACGCGTTCAGCGAGCCGCTGCCGTCCAGGGCCGACCAGGCGGTGCCGTTGGACCAGCGCACGTACTGGCGGCCCGGGAACATCGCGTAGAACGACTCCTCGGCCGGGTCCGGCTGGGGGTCGTACCGGCCGGAGTACGGCTGCCCGAAGCCGTTGCGGTTCGGTCCCAGATAGGTGAGGAAGGTCCACCGCTTGTCGAGCGCCACGCCCGGCGGGATGTTCGGCGGATCGATCCGCACGTTGTAGTCACGGTAGTTGCGCAGCAGCACACGGCCGTTCCCGTCGGGCCCGTGGTAACCCGCCAGGGCCTTGCCGGCGAAGCGCGCGCCGCCGATGTGGTCCGAGTTGTCGGCGAGGTTCGTGATCTCCCGGGTGTAGCCGTAGCCCACCCGCGGATCCTGGGCCAGCACCACGGTCGGCCGGAACCGCCGCATCACGTCGGTGAGGGAGGCGACCAGGTCGTCGTGGCGGTACTGCTGGTCGGCGTAGGTGGCGTCACAGCGGCCGTCCACCGCGATGCTGCCGAGGGTGGAGATGTACCCGGGCCCGGCGGGACCCTCCTTGAAGAGGGTGTCGAGCGCCGCCTGCCCGGCGACGGGGTCACGGCCGCTGGAATGCAGTTTGAAGAAGACCAGCTTCACCTGGGGCGCCTGGTCCAGGGTGTCCAGCTCGACGGTCCTGCCGGTGCTCAGCCTGAGCGGGGTGACGGTCCAGGTCGGGTCGGTGACACCGGCGATCCGCGCGTGGGCGGCCCGCGCGCCGACGGCCCGGCTCGCCGCGTAGGCACAGGGGTCGGCGAACCGCGGGTCCGTCGTCTCACCGGCCGTCAGGTAGACCGTGACCGAGGGGGAGTCGTACTGGCGGCTCAGGTCCGGGTTCATGAACAGGATGTCGTCGTCCTGGTGGGCGACGATCTGCAGGAACGATTCCGCCACCGGCACCGAGTCGGCCGCCGCGTCGGGAGCGGGCGGCACGATCACCGCCAGGCCCGCCGTCAGGGCGGCCGCCAGCGTCGTCCTGGCGGGGATCCGAAAACACGTCATATCCGTGACTCCTCCCGGTTCCGGGCAGGGGTCGGCAACGCCCCCCGGCCGGATCCGCTCCTGTCGAGATGATCACCCGTCATCGAACCAGGCCCGCGAGCCGCCCCTCCACCCGGGGCGCACGGATCGGCCTACCCGAACGGAACCGGCTTCTCCAGTCGCACCAGGGCGTCGATCGCCACCCCGCGCCCCCCGCCGGTGGGGCCGCGGTGCCCGGCCTCCGCGGCCACCGGGCGGTGGACGCGCTCGGCGCGGACGGTCCGCAGCCCGGCGTCGGCGAGGTCGGCGAGCACGTCGTCCGGGCTGAAGAGGACGCGCGGGTCCTGCGGGCCGCCGACGCCCTCGGTGAGGTTGCTGGTGTCGTGGCCGACCACCAGCAGGGTGGCGCCGGGGGCGAGGGCGGCGGCGGCCCGGCGCAGGGCCGTCCGGCGGTCGTCGGCGGGGAGCTGGAGGTAGGCGACCAGCACCAGGTCGTAGCCCTCGGGCGGGATCGGGAAGGTGCGCGCGTCGTCGTGACGCCAGGTGAGCCGGTCGGCGACCTCGTCGGGCAGGTCCGCGGTGAGCCGCTCGGCGCGTTCGACGGCGACGGCGGAGTAGTCGAGGCCGGTGACCCGCCAGCCCTGGCGGGCGAGCCAGATGCCGTTGCGCCCTTCTCCGGCGGCGAGGTCCAGGGCGTGGCCGGGGGTGCGGCCGGTCAACTCCTCGACCACCCAGCGGTTGGGCTCGGCGCCCCAGACCAGCTCGCTCGCGGCGTAGCGGTCGTTCCAGTCCTGGCTGTCCATGACGCGTCCTCCGTTCGGCGGGGCTGCTCCGTGGACCACCGTACCGGCGCGCCGACGACCGGCCGTCCAGCGGGCGGACACCCTTGACGGCGAATATTGGTCCAGTCCAATCTGTGGTGTCGTTGATGGGTACGGGCCGACGGCCCGACCGCCTCGACGCACCGCAGCGACGCATGTGTCACCCGCCCGGGCGCCCCCACCGCGCTCGGTTCGGCTCCCTTCGGCCCGCCAGGGCCATCGCACCGCCGGAACCCCCACTCATCCGGAGGACACCGCATGCACGACCGAGTCACGCCCGCGCGCCCTGCCGAGCGCCGGGCCGCCGCACCACGCCGGCGGGCCACCGCACTGGCGCTGGCTGCCACGCTCACCACCGGCACCGCCGCGCTCACGCTCTCCCTGAACACGGCCTCGGCCGCGCCCGTCAACCTGCTGACCAACGGCGGCCTGGAGACCGGCTCACCGGCCGGTTGGACCTGCGTCAACGGGTCCGTCGTCACCACACCGGTACACAGCGGGAGTTACGCGCTCAGCGGGGCCGCCTCGGCCTCCGACACCGCGCAGTGCCAGCAGACCGTCGCCGTCCAGCCCAACACCCGGTACACCCTGTCGGGCTGGGTCCAGGGCAGCTACGTCTACCTCGGCGCGACCGGGACCGGCGTCAACTCCTCAGCCTGGACGCCCAGCGCGACCGGCTGGACGCAGCTCAGCACCACCTTCACCACCGGTGCCGCCACCACCTCGGTGACGGTGTTCACGCACGGCTGGTACGGCACCGGCACCTACCGCGCGGACGACCTCAGCCTGACCGGACCGGCCGGGCCGACCAGCAGCACCAGCCCGACCGCGTCCACCAGCCCGACGGCGACCGGAAGCCCCACCGCGACGACCAGCCCGACGGCGTCGAACAGCCCGACCGCGTCCACCAGCCCCACGGCGACGGCCACCGCCACCGCCACCGCCACCGCCACCGCCACGGGCACCGGCCCGGCCGGGGACGGCAAGGTCACCACGCCCGGCGGCCTCACCGTCGGCAAGGTCACCCACAACGCCGTGGTGCTCAGCTGGCAGCCGTCCACCCTGACCGGCGGTGACGGACCGGTCGCCTACAAGGTCTACGCGGGCAACCAGTTGGTGGCGACCTCGATGGGCACCTCGGTGGCCGTCAGTTCGCTGCTGCCGAGCACCGGCTACACCTTCACCGTGCAGGGCTACTCGGGCGGCCACGGCTCCGCGCAGTCCGCACCGGTCGCCACCACCACCGCGGCCGCCCCGGCCGCGAGCCCGTTCCGCTCGGCCTACTTCGACCAGTGGGGCGTCTACGAGAACGCTTACCACGCCAAGAACGTGGACACCAGTGGTGCGGCGGGCAAGCTGGACGTGATCACCTACGCCTTCGCCAACATCCACCCGACCACGCACACCTGCTTCCAGGCCGTGAAGGCCTCCGACTCGGCCAACGAGTCCAACCCCGACGCCGGGGACGGCGCCGGGGACGCCTACGCCGACTACCAGGCCGACTACAACGGCGCGGCCAGCGTGGACGGCGGCAGCGACACCTGGGAGCAGCCGCTCAAGGGCAACTTCAACCAGTTGCGCCAGCTGAAGGCCAAGTACCCGAACCTGCGGTTCACCATCTCGATCGGCGGCTGGACGTACTCCAAGTACTTCTCCGACGCGGCCGCGACCGACGCCTCCCGCAAGGCGTTAGTCTCCTCCTGCGTCGACATGTTCCTGAAGGGGAACCTGCCGACCGGCGTCGCCGGTGACGCCTCGGGCGGCCAGGCCTCGGCGGCCGGCCTCTTCGACGGCGTCGACCTCGACTGGGAGTACCCGGGCTCGGCCGGCGGGCACACCGGCAACCACTACTCCCCCGCCGACAAGCAGAACTTCACGCTGCTGCTGAAGGAGTTCCGCACCCAGCTGGATGCCCTCGGCAACGCCCAGGGCAAGCGGTTCCTGCTGACCGCGGCGCTGCCGAGCGGTCAGGACAAGATCGCGCAGCTTGAGACCGACAAGATCGGCGCGTACCTGGACTACGCCGACATCATGACCTACGACATGCACGGCGCCTGGGACGCCAAGGGGCCGACCAACCACCAGGACCCGCTGCACGACAGCCCCGCCGACCCGACCACGCCGATCACCCCGGGCACCCGCAAGGACAACGTGGACACCACCCTCGCCGCGTACACCACCGGCCTGCCGGAGTACGGCATCGTGGGCGGCTTCCCGACCGACAAGCTCGTGCTGGGCATCCCGTTCTACTGGCGCGGGTGGACGGGTGTGCCGGCCGGCTCCACCTACGGCCTGTACCAGAGCGCGACCGGACCCACCCCGGCCAAGCCGCTGAGCGCCGAGGCCGGCCTGGCCGCCTGGAAGGAGCTCAACGCCACGGCGGCCACCACCCACTGGGACCCGGTGACCGAGACCTCCTGGGTCTACGACGGCACCAACTTCTGGACGGGTGACACCCCGCAGGCCATCCAGGCGCGCGGGGCGTACGCCAAGAGCAAGGGCCTGGCCGGGATGTTCGCCTTCTCGTTGGAGAACGACGACGCCTCCGGCACCCTGCTGAACGCGATCAACAGCAGCCTGCGCTGACGCTCCGTCATGCGGCGGGTGGCCGCGCGGATCGCAGTGATCCGCGCGGCCGCCGTGCCGAATTCAGTGCCGAATTCCGCACCGTATTCCGGTCCGTACTCCGCGCCGTGCTCCGTTCCGTTCTCCGTGTGCCGCCGCCGGGTTTCTAGTGGCCCGGCACCGGGTCCGCCCCGCCGCGGCGCACCGCACCCGGGCGGCAGCGGAGCAGCCGGCCGACCGTCAACCGCGCGCCGTGCACCGCGCCGTGCCGGTTCAGCGCCTGGACGGCATAGGTCGAACAGGTCGGCGTGTACGGGCAGCAGGCCGGACGCCCGGGGCTGACCTCGCTCCGGTAGTACCGCACCGCCCCGTACAGCACCCCCGCCGCGAAGCCCTGCGGGGTGGGCGCCGCCGGATCGGCGGCGGTGCCCCGGGGGCGGCCGCCCCCGGTCAGAGCGAACCGCAGACCCGAGGCCATCATCACCGGAACGAGCGCGATCAGGCAGGGATCCCCGAGGTCGCAGCAGTCGCAAGCGTCCGAGCAGTCGTTGTCGTTCTTCCTGCCCTTCTGCCGCTGGTAGGCCTTCCACTCCTCCCGCTGCTGCCTGCGCCGGCGGCGCTCCTTCTCCGGCAGCCACCACCAGGCCACCCGGGGCCGTCGGGGCGGGTACGGCGCGCCTTGCTGGGGCGGCGGGTAGGTCACGACTGACGATCCTCTCGATACGCCCGACGGGACCGGCCCCCGACGGCCCGTTCAGATTATCGAAGGAGGCCGCCAGGGGTGAACGGTCAGTCCTGACCGCCACCCAGCGTGGGGAAGAGGTCGGTGAACGTCTGCGTGGTCACCGAGACGCTCCGGCCGAACGGGTCGTCGAAGTCCCAGATCAGGAAGAGCAGGAAGGCGATCAGCGCGCTGAACGCCCCTGCCAGCAGCAACTCCCGGGTCGAGCGCCGGATCTGCAGCGCGAACACCATGCCGACCGTCACCACGGCCCCGACGATCAGGCCGAACCAGACCACCCCCGGCATGGTCGGCCCGGCGTTCTGGCCGCGCGCGTTCCGGGCGTCGTCGACGACGGCGATCCGGTCCATGATCGGCTGGTAGGCCTGGGCCTCCAGGTCGCTGGCCGGCGTGCGGGTGGCGACGTCCGTGCGCAGCTTGTCCAGCAGCTCGGTGCCCCGCTCGGAGATCTCGCCGTGCTCGCGCATGTACGTCCACTCGACGTCGACGACGTAGGAGACATAGGCGTCCACGTCGGCCCGGACCTTGTCGCGGAACTCGACCGGGTAGATCTGGGCGCGCTCGCTCACCTCGTGCAGCGACTGCGCCTCGCGCGACACGTCGTCCTGGGCGGCGCCGCGCGCCTCCCAGACGCCGGCGATGGCCAGGCCGAGCACGATCGCGTAGACCACGCCGATCATCATCGTCATGTACTCGATGACGTCGGGTGTCTCGTCGGTGTCCTCCTCCTCACTGACCCGGCGGTGCCTCAGTAGCACCACCGCCACCACGACGGCGCAGGCCGCCGACATGGCGATGGCCAGCGCCAACCACTCGGACATGGGAACTCCCTTCTTCAGCTTGGGTTTTCTGGTCGGGGCCCGGCCGCCGTCGGAACGCGGCCGGGCCGGCTGGAACGGTCCCGCACCGGCCGCGCCGTGGCCGACCCGCCCCGCCCCGCGGCGGGGCCGGGCTCGGGGCAGGTCGGTACAGGGCAGGTCGGTACAGGGCAGGCTGAGCTCGGTACGGACCCGCTCGGAGCGGGCCGCCTCAGGAGCGGCCGGAGCCACCCCGGCCGGCGCGGCCCGCGCGCCCGCGCGGGCGCAGTGCCGCCGCCGCGAGCACCGCGGGCACGGTGACCAGCAGCATCGTCCGGGTGGGAGGGCTGCCGTGGTGGCGCTCCGGAGCGGGCACCGGCGGAGCCAGCGGCACCCGGACGGGCTTGACCACCGGCCGCGGCTGCACCGGGACGGCCGGCGCCGGAGTCGGCGTGGCGGTCGGCGAGGGCGGCTCGGGGGCCGGTGGAGGAGCCGGCGGCGGCACGACCGGTGCCACGGTCGGCTTCGGCGTGGGCTTCGGCGCGGGCCTGGTCGACGCAGACGGCGGGGTGGGCTTCGGCGTCGGGGCGGGCGCGGGCGGCGGCACCGGCGCGGGGGTCGGCGTCGGCGTGGGCTTCGGTTCCGGCGTCGGGGTCGGCGTCGGCGTGGGGGTCGGGCTGGGGGCCGGCGTCCGCGTGGGGGTCGGCGTCGGGGACGGCTTGGGCGTCGGGGTGGGGCTCGGGCACGGGTGGTGGTGCCAGGGCGGGTGGCCCGGCTTCGGATGCGGCCCGGGGTGGTGCAGCACTCCGGAGAGGTCGACCGTGACACCCACCGCCACGTCGACGTCGACCTCGACATCGACGCCCCCGTGGCCGACCGACACCGAGACGTCCGTCCCGGTGGAGACGCAGGTCTCGACGACCGGCCCGTGCGGGCCGCCCCCGTCGTGGTGCTCGGGGGACCGGGCGCCGGCCGCGCCGCTCAGCAGTGCGCAGAGGACGGCCACGCCGGCCGCCGCGCCGGCCAGCCGGGCCCGGCGCCCGGGAGCGCCGCCGCTCACGACGATCAGGTCTGCGGTCACGACTGCCCGTCCACCGGTATCCGGAGGGGCTGCTGGGGCTGCGGCATGGACTCCATGCACCTCTCGCATCGTCAGGAGGCCGACCCCTGGGGGAACCGGCCTCATCGGGGGGTCGCCCCTGTCCGGGGCCCCGGTCCACACCGGGAGGGGAAGGGCGACATCGGACGGCCCGCCTCGGACCCCGTCCGGCCGATCCCGCCGGGCGTGCGACGCCGGGCAGGATCGGCCGGACAGGACCCCGGGGGCGGGCCGTCCGACGTCAGGTGAAACGATCTTGCGGTGGGCCGGTTACGGCCCCGCCGCGCCCGATCGGGCCGTTGTTCAGTGGCGGCCGTGCGCGATCTCGACGTTCTCCAGGACGCCCACCGCGTCCGGCACCAGGATCGCGGCCGAGTAGTAGGCGCTGACCAGGTACGAGATGATCGCCTTCTCGTTGATGCCCATGAACCGCACCGAGAGGCTCGGCTGGTACTCGTCCGGGATGCCGGTCTGGTGCAGTCCGATGACGCCCTGGTTGTCCTCACCCGTCCGGATCACCAGGATCGAGCTGGTGTTCTCCTTGGTGATCGGGATCTTGCTGCACGGCAGGATCGGGACCCCGCGCCACGCCGGCACCTGCTGCCCGCCGAGGTCGACATGGTGCGGGTAGAGCCCGCGGGCGTTCAGCTCGCGGCCGATCGCGGCGATGGCGCGCGGGTGGGCGAGCAGGTAGTCCGGGTCGCGGCGGCGGCTCAGCAGCTCGTCGAGGTCGTCCGGGGTGGGCGGGCCGGAGTGGGTCTGGATCCGCTGGGAGAAGTCGGCGTTGTTGAGCAGACCGAACTCGGGGTTGTTGACCAGCTCGTACTCCTGGCGCTCGCGCAGCGCCTCGATGGTCAGCCGGAGCTGGTGCTCGGTCTGGTTCATCGGCTGGTTGTAGAGGTCGGCGACCCGGCTGTGCACCTTGAGCACCGTCTGGGCGACGCTCAGCTCGTACTCACGCGGCTTCAGCTCGTAGTCCACGAAGGCACCGGGCAGCTCGTACTCGCCCTGGTGACCGGCCGACATGGCGATCTCGGCCTCGCCGCGCTCGTTCTGGCGCTGGAGCGGCAGTGCGAGGAAGTCGTGCAGGTGCTGCTGGAGCGCGGGCGAGTTGTCCCGGATGGCCTGGAACTCGCGCCTCGGCAGCGACAGCACGGTGCCACCGGTGACCGTCTTGGCGGTGAACTCCCAGACGGCGTCCGGGTCGAGCACGGCGTGCTCGCCGAAGCGGTCGCCGTCGCCGAGCACGCCGACCACGGTCTCGTCGCCGTACTTGCCGGTGCCGATCTGGTTGATCTTGCCGTGGGCGATCAGGAAGATGCGGTCCGCCTCGGCGCCGCGCTCGACCAGCACCTCGCCGGGGCCGAAGTCGCGCTGCTCGCAGCGGTCGGCGAGGGCCGTCAGCACCTCCTCGTCGTCGAAGCCGCGCAGCAGGGCGAGTTCGCCGAGCTCACGGGGGATGACCCGGACCTGCGAGCCGGTCTTGATGAACTCCACCCGGCCGTCGCCGACGGTGTAGGTGAGTCGGCGGTTCACCCGGTAGGCGCCACCGGCGGCCTGGACCCAGGGAAGCACCTTGAGCAGCCAGCGGGAGGTGATCTCCTGCATCTGCGGTGCGGACTTGGTGGTGGTGGCGAGGTTGCGGGCAGCGGCCGTCGTCAGGCTCGACTGCTGCGGTACCTGCTGCGTCTCCGGGCTGGTCTCCACCGGCATCGGCAGGGTCTCCTTCATCTGGTCAAGGTCACACCGACCCACCCCGGAAGACGGGGACGGATCATCAGATACGCTTATGGGAAGGGGTGTTGGCGAATTCTCGCGATGGTGTCCGCCCACTCGGGGCGACCCACGGGGAACCCTAGATCACCCACGCCCGACCGAAGCCGTACGGCCCCGTAGCACCCCCCGATAGGGTGAATCTGACGTGCCAGGCGGTTGGAATCCTGCACTCTTCCCCCACGGATCCCCGACTTGCTGTGCATGCGAATCGTCCGTGCTCCGGAACGATCCCCTCCACCCGAACGGAGCAGCGCGAAAGCCCGTGGGCCGGCGGGTGGCCCACCGGCGGACGGAACAGGTGTTCGCCTCTCGAACGGATGACTACGGCGGCCGCGCCGGGCCGCTCCTTCCTCAGACCGACCGCGTCGCCGGCCGACCGAAGCGGCCCCCACCCGTACCGCGTCACCCCCGCCGGTGGTGGCGGCGGAAGCGGCGGCGGTAGCGGCGGTGCCAGAGCTCGCCGACCAGACAGGAGAGGAGCACCAGGGTGAGCGTGAGCAGCGGCCACCGACTGCCAGCCAGCCGGATGTCGGCGAGCAACAGCACGATCAGCGCGGCCGCCGGCAGGAGCAGCGAGATCCCCGCCCTGATCGCGGCCGTGATGGTCGCCGGGTCGGCGCGGCGTCGGCGCCGCCGCAGCGCGGCCCCCACGACGTCGCCGCCGAAGTAGTAGTCGACGGCCCGGGCACCGACCCGGTCCGTCGCCCGGGCGTAGGAGAACGCCATGTAGGGCAGCCAGACCAGCGGGGCGACCAGCCCGACCAGGAAGGTCAGCAGCACCAGCAGCCACCCGCCGACCGTCTGCCAGCGGGAGGGCGGCGGGTCGACCCCCTCGCTGGTCAGACCGAGCAGACGGGCCATCCGCCGGAGCAGCGACCAGACCCCGCGCCGTCGGTCGCCCGAGGGCTGGGGGGCGGTCGCGAGGGCGCGCTCCGCTGCGGCGACGTCGGGGTACGCGCCCTGGAGCACCAGGACCTCGGCCGCCCGGGCCCGGGCGGCCGGATCCTCTCCGGCGAGGGCGGCGAGTTCGAGGAACAGCTGGCCCTGGGCCAGCAGCGCCGTGCAGAAGGCGAACGGGACGAGCACCATGAACGGCCCGCCGACGAAGGCGCCCTCGCTCTGGCTGACCCGCCGGGCATGCGCCACGGCCAGCGCCGCCAAGTCCTGCGGCGCGGCCTCCGGATGGGCCGCCCGCAGTGCGGCGATCCGGCGGGCGGCCCGGGGGCCGCGGTGGCGGACGGCGAACACGGCGAGGATCTCGGGCAGCCGGGACGGGTGGGCCCGCACCGAGCGCAGCAGCTCACCGACCGGGGGCTCCGTCCCGTCGGGCGCCTCCGCGTCGGGTGCCGCCGATTCCTCTGCTGTCACGTCCGTCCCACTGCGTCGGCGATCGGGGACCGACCGCCCGGCCGGGGGCACCGGCAGCCGCGGGCGGGTGCCCACCTCTCCCAGCAGCCTAGTGGGGGCGGGGCCGGGCCGCCCGGGCAGCGCGGGGCCCGGTCCCGCGACCTCGGAGCCGGGCCGGACACGCCACCGCTCAGGCGACCTCGAAGCCGTGCCGGACCCGGTCGAAGCGGCCGGCCGCCAAGTCCTCGTCGGTGATCCAGAACGAGACGTTCACGCACTCGCCCCAGTCCACGTCCAGGGCGCGGCTCTCGACCTGCAGCAGCGGGCGGTGACCGACGGGGCGGCCGGTGTCGGTGTCGCACCAGCCGAGCACGCGCACGTCGGGGGCGGACAGGTGGTCGCGGAAGTCGGCGGCGAGGTCGAGGGCGATCAGGAAGTCGTCCGGGAAGAGGTTCTCCAGCTCGCGGTCCTGGTAGGAGGGCGCGGAGAGCCGCCACTGGGCCCGGACCTCGACGGCACGGACGGCGGGCGTGCCGGGCCCGCCCGCCGGGGCGGGTCTGAGCGGGGCACCCGCGGGCAGGTGCAGGACCCGGCAGCCGCGGCCGCTGAAGTCGGACATCCACTCGTCGTGGAAGAAGAGCAGCAGCCCGTCCGCCGGCAGCAGCCGGTCGCCGCCCCGGCCGGCGGTGCGGAAGGCCTCCGCCAGGCCCGCGCAGTCGAGCTGGGCCAGCAGTTGCATCGGTCGGCCGGCGAACTGCGGCCACTCGGTGCCGGCCGGCAGTGCGGGCAGCCCGCCGAGGCGGCCGGCCGGCGGGCCGTCGCCGTCGGCGGCGAGGGCCAGCGAGGGCCGCATCAGCCGGTGGACCAGCGGCGCCGTCCGCTCGTCGGCCCGCGCGCGGATCGCCTCGTGGACACCGCCCGGGACGGGCAGCACGGGCCCGTCGAACTCCGTGGTCATCCGCGCGGTGATGCCCGTGGGCGCGCCCACGGTGGCGCAGTCGGTCGCGTCGATCAGCGGTTCGGCCATGGGCGCAAGCCTGCCACGGGGGTCCGACAGTCCACGCGAAGGCCCGTCAGGTGCCGGTACGGGGGCGGCCGGCACCTGACGGGAGCTCGGGTGGGTGTCCGCGCGAGCGGGCCGGACCGGACGGGTCAGGAGCAGACGACCTCGTTGCCGGGGACCTCGAAGATGCCGGAGTCGGAGGCGGCACCGGACTGGTACTCGTAGTAGAGGTACGTGTAGAAGTCGATCCGCGTGCCGGCGCCACAGACCGAGCCGGCACCGATGTCGTAGGTAAGCGTCACGGTGGTGGAGGCGCCGGCGGCGACCGGCACGGTGTGGTGGACCAGGCCGCTGGTGCTGCCGGTGTCGCAGGCGCCGACGGCGCCGCCACAGGCGGAGAACGCGTACGCCAGGCCGGCGACCTGGGTGGTGGTGTAGGTCGGCTGGACGGACTGGTAGACGAACTGCACGGGTGTGTCGTGCGGGTTGGTCAGGGTCAGGGTCAGGGTGACCGAGGAGCCCGGGGTCGCCGTCGCCCGGTCGGAGCTGACGGAGAGCAGAGGGGTGTCCGCCCGGGCGGGGGCGGCCGAGAGGAGCAGACCGACGACGAGGGCCAGGATCGCGGCGATTCCGAGACGGCTCACATGTGTTCTGCGCATGACCAGAAAGCGTAGGGGCCGCCGCCCGTTCGGGAAGCGGCCTCCGCCCTGGGCCGTACCGGCATAGGACAGCGGAGCGGACGCGGCGGGCCATTGGCTTCGCCGGAGCGCCCCCGGCGCGCCGCCGCCGCTTACCCTCCGGCCCGCACGCCGCCGGTCCGACCTCCCGCCGGCTCCCGCGACCGGAACGGGAGAGGACGCGGGCCGGTGCGGTCCGGTCCGGGTCAGAGCGGGTCAGAGCGGGTCGGGCAGGACGTCGCAGAGCGCGGCGACGGCCGCCTGGTAGGCATGGTCCGCCGGCGCGGCGTACCCGACCACCAGGCCGTCCGCCGCGGGCATCGCGTCCAGCCCGATCCGGGGGTGGCGGTAGTCGGCCAGCCCGTCCAGGGCCAGCCCCCGGTAGGCCGCCGCCTTGAGCACCGACCGTTCGGTACCGGGGGGCAGCCGGAGCACCGCGTGCAGGCCGGCCGCGATCCCGGACACCTCGATGGACGGCGCCCGCGCGGCCAGCGCGGCCAGCAGGTGGTCCCGGCGGTCCCGGTAGCGCCGGCGCGTCCGCCGCACGTGCTGGTCGTACCCGCCCGAGTCGATGAACTCCGCGAGCGTCAGCTGGTCGAGCGCGCTCGCCCAGGCCTCCCGCTCCCCCTTCGCGGCCAGCACCCGGTCCACCAGCTGCTCGGGCAGCACCATCCAGCCGAGCCGCAGCGCGGGCGAGAGGCTCTTGCTCACGCTGCCGAGGTAGACCACCCGTTCGGGGTCGAGCCCCTGCAGCGCGCCGACCGGCCGGCGGTCGTAGCGGAACTCCCCGTCGTAGTCGTCCTCCAGCACCAGTGCGCCGTGCCCGCGCGCCCAGTCGACCACCGCCGCCCGCCGGGACGCGTGCAGGGGGCCACCGGTCGGGAACTGGTGGGCCGGGGTGACCAGCGCCGTCCGGACCTCCGGGTACCCGGCGAGCGTCCCGACCCGTGCGCCGTCCTCGTCCAGCGGCAGCGGCACGGTCGTCACCCCGGCTCGGGCCAGCAGCGCCCGGTGGAAGGCCAGCCCGTAGGCCTCGACGGCCAGCGGCCCCGCGGCCGGGCCGCCCAGCACCGCGCCCGGTCCGTCGAACAGCAGTCGCAGCGCGTGGGCGAAGCCGGAGCAGACGACGATCCGGTCGGGGTCGGTGCGCACCCCCCGGGCCCGGGCCAGGTAGTCGGCGAGGGCGACGCGCAGCTCGCGGCGCCCCTGCGGGTCCCCCGGGCCGAAGGCCTCGTTGGGCGCGGCGGTGAGGGCCCGGCGGCCGGCGGCGAGCCAGGCGGTGCGGGGGAACGAGGCGGTGTCGGGCCGGCCCTGGCGCAGGTCGTGGGCGGGCCGGTGGGCCGGGGGTGACCGGCGGGCCCGCGTCGGAGCGATGGGCTCGGCCCGGTCGGCGACGGTCGTGCCGGAGCCCTGCCGGGCGGTGAGCCAGCCCTCGGCGGCCAGCTCGGCGTAGGCGTCGGCGGCCGTGTTGCGGGCGATGCCGAGGTCGGCGGCGAGGGAGCGGTAGGGCGGCAGCCGGGTGCCGGGGGCGAGGCGGCCGCTGCGGATCGCTTCGCGCAGGGCGGCCATCAACGCGGCGCGGCGGCCGCCGGTGGCGGCCAGTTCGAGGTGCAGGTCGCTGCCGTGCGGGGTGGCCGGCGGGCCGGCGACGGGCGTCGCCGTCGCCGTCGCGGTCGCTGCCGGGCGGGGTCTGGCCCCGGCCGGCCGGCGGGCGGGCGTCCGGGGGTGCGCGACCGGGGTGTCCGTCATGGTCACGAACCCTATCGCCGGGTACGAACCGGCCCCGGGGGTGGGCGGGCGGCGGACGTCCCGGACGCCCCGGACCGGCGAACCCGTGCCGCCGTCCCGGTCGCAGACCGGCACAGGGCCCGGCGAGGGCCCGGGACAGGACACCGGACCGGGGAAAGGCCCGGTGCGAGGGCGGCACGGGTGGCGGCGGCCCGCGCGGGCCACCGTCCGTCCGGGTGACCACTGGCCCGCCCGGCTCCTGCATCAGGGTCGGATCGCGACTCCGATCGGGTGGCAATTCGGGTCGGATCATGTCCGGTCCCGCGTGTCGGCTGGCTATTCCTTCCGGCATGACCAACACCAGGAAGTACCTGCTCGCCGCCGGTCTCACCGCCGCGCTGGCCGTCATCTCCGCCGGTCCGGCGTTCGCGGGCGACTGTGGCGCGTCCGCGCACGACGCCCCCGCCGCCGAGTCGTTCTCCGGAGGGCGGAACGACCTGCATCAACACCGGCGGTGCCTACGCCAGCGGCGTCGTCACCGGTTCACCGGGCGTACTCTCCGGCAACCAGATCCAGATCCCGATCAGCATGCCGATCAACATCTGCGGCAACGGCGTCAACGTGATCGGCGCGCTCAACTGGGCCCTGTCCGCGGGGCCCGTCTCCGGCCCCTCTCCCCGATCGCCGAAGGGCTGGGATCCGGCCTTCGCTCCGGATCCCAGCCCTTCGGCCTCACCACCGCCCCGGGACGGTCCCGCGGCCTCCGCCCGCCTCCGCGCCGCGCCCCTCCTGCCGACCCCCGCGCGCACTCCCCCTACGGCACCACCGTCACCGGCCAGCGGCCCGCCTTCACCAGCCGGACGGCGACCGAGCCGATCACCCGGTGCCCGGCCTGCTCCGAGGCGCCGACCACCACGGCGTCCGCCCGGAGTTCGTCCGCCATCCGCGCGAGCCCCGTGAACGGGTCGCCCCGGACGGTCAGGAAGCGCCAGTCCACCCGCCAGACGTCGCTCAGCCGGTGCTCCGCCTCACGCAGCGCCGTCAGCAGCTCGTCGGCGATCTCCTGAGTGGTCTCCTCGACGGCCGCGCCCGCGAGCGCGGTGGCCGCCCCGAGAACGGGCTGCACGTATGCCACGGCGAGGCTCGCGCCCTGGCGCCGGGCGAGGCCGGCCGCGTAGGCGGTCGCACGCCACGAGGACTCCGAGCCGTCCAGGCCCGCCAGGATCACCTTGGGCCCGTCCGTCCCCAGCTCGAACCCGGCCGGCGCGACCGCCGCCCCCGGCTCCTCGGCACCGCCGACGGGCTCTGCTTCGCTCTCGTTGCTCATGCCCAGAGGCTATGGCGGACACGACGGGTGAGGGCTGTGGTGCGGGCCACCCGGAGACGGGTCACCACCCCGCCCTTCCGGTACGGGCGGCCGAGGGCTCGTCACACACCGTCGACGATGTGCGCGGCCTCACACCGGTCGCGATGTGGCGCGGACCACTTTCCCGGCCTGTTCGATCTTGAAAAACGGGACATTTGCCTTCAGAACAGCCCATTTCCTTGATCCATACACCCGGTAACACCACCCTGACATGCCTAAACCTCCGAATCCTTGAAACCCCCACCCCCACCCCCGTAACTTCGAACCCGTTGCACCGAGCAGCCGCACCGAAGGCCACACCGCCCCCGGAGCACAGCAGGTGCCGAACCACGCGAGCCACACACCCCCCGAAACCAGCAGCCCCCAAGGGCCTGGTTCCGCACGCTCGCAGACACCCTCCGAAAGGACCCGCATGACCTTCCGTAACGAGACCACCGCGACCACCACCGCCACCAAGCGCCGCAACCGCGTCCGGATGGCACTCATGGCC